>JAKVKY010000001.1 GCA_022484685.1 Acidaminococcaceae bacterium
TGAAGAGGCCCTGGACCCGGTAACGGTACTGCTATTGCAGGACGGCGGCCGGGAAAAGGTGGCTAACTACCAGAAATTTGTGACCTTGGCAGTAAATTTTGCCGCTCAGGGTGGTACTACCGTGACCTGGCTGCAGGAACTGCGGCAGCAGCGGGAAGACCAGGAGCGGGAAGCTGCCGCAACCGTAATTTCAAGTGACGCCGTGACCATCATGACCATCCATAAGGCTAAGGGCCTGGAAGCCGATACGGTCTTTGTGCCTAACCTGGACGCCAGGACGGAAACAGATAAGGTCAGCATTAAATATCTGCCCGGTCAGGGACTGGGTATCTCTGTGTGCAATGAGAATGAGGAACTGGTGGAGACGCCGGTGTTGCAAAATTTTAAAGCGGTGGAAAAAGAGCTGAACGGCGAGGAACGCAGCCGGCTGCTCTATGTAGCCATGACCAGGGCGCAGCAGCGGCTGTATCTGCTGGGCGGGCATCTGCTAACCAAGAGCAGCAGCAAGACCAGCAACTGGGTAACGGAGCTGCAATCCATCCTGGGTGCGGCGGAGCAGGATCTGGATGTGCGCCAGATAGATTTGACAGCCACCAAGATTGAGGCGCCGGCAGCTTTAACGGCAGTCCAGGCTGGCGCAGCTCTGCCACCTGCTGCAAAACTGGCACCTTTGCCGGGCTTCGGCCTGCATAACAGTACCTATTTTTCGGCCTCGGCTTTGCAGGAATATCTGTATTGTCCCAGACGTTATTATTATGAGGTGGTGGAACAGCTGCCGCCCCTGGCTGCGGAACTGGAGCCGGCGGGGAGGCAGTTAGCCGCCACGGCTATCGGCCATCTGGCCCACCAGGTGCTGGAACGTTATGACGGTACGAATTTTGCTGCCGTGTACCGGCAGGCGGTGCAGGAACATGCCAATGGCAATCTGGCACTGGCGGCGCCGGTGCAAAAAATGCTGGAACAGTACCTGGCTTCGCCGCTCTACCAGAGCTTTGCTTCTAAAAAGCGGCAGACGGAATACAGGGTGCAGCTGCCTTTGACCGGGGACGGCCGGCTGCTCATGACCGGCTATATCGATGTCCTGGTGGAGAATGAGGATGGCAGCTGCGATATCATTGATTACAAGACCGGACAGCCGCCGGAAGGTGAACCCGGCGCCGGTTACGCCTACCAGCTGGCCTTTTACCAGCTGGCGGTGGAACGTCTGTTGGGGAAAAAGGTACGGCAGGCCACCCTGCATTTTTTGCGGAACTGCCAGGCCTGGGTCCTGCCGCCGGGAGACTGGCTCCAGGAGGCCACGAGCCTGTGCCGGGAACTGGCCGGAAAGAAACAGGAAGCAGATTATCCCGTCAAGAAAGAACACTGCCGGACCTGCCCCTTTGCCTATCTGTGCCGGCGCTAAAAAGTTTGCATAAAATTCATATCTTTTCCGGTGGGCCTATGGTAAAATAGAAGTGTAAGTTGTTGTTCTCTTGAAAGGAGCTGACAGCGATGTCTAATATTGCTGAAGAAACATTAATGTATAAACGTCAGGGCGAGAAGGTGCCTGTAGCGCAAACCATTAAGGAAGTTTGCGCCGCCCTGAAAAGCAAGGGTTATAATCCGGTGGACCAGCTGGTGGGCTATCTGCTTTCCGGCGATCCTACCTATATTACCAGTTACCAGGACGCCAGGAATAAGCTGCGCCGCTATGAGCGGTACGAGCTGCTGGAGGAACTGGTGCTGAACTATGTGAATAAATTATAAGAATGGTTGAGGTTGAACGGGCATGAGATGCATGGCACTCGATTTGGGCTCTAAGACGATTGGAATAGCGGTCAGCGATGTGACAGGTCTCATTGCCGGCGGGGTTGAGACTATCCGCCGTACTTCGCCCCTGCGGGATGACAACCGGTTACAGGAACTGGTGCAGGAGTACGAGGTGGCCACCCTGGTAGTGGGTTACCCCAAGAACATGAATGGTACAGTGGGCGAGCGGGCACGCGGCTGCGAAGATTTTGCCGAACACCTGCGCGCCCTCTTTCCCTGTCTGGAGGTCGTGTTATGGGATGAACGGCTGAGTACCGTGGTGGCAGAGAAAGTGCTGGTGGATGCGGACCTGCGGCGTAAGAAAAGACGCAAGGTCATCGATATGATGGCTGCCGTGGTTATCCTGCAAAATTATTTAGACAGCAGACAGAATTTGAAACGGCGTACGGAGGCTGGTTCGTGATGTGGAAAAAAGTTCTGGCAGGCCTGGCCCTGGTCATCCTGCTGGCCATCGGTGTGGCCATGCAGTTTGGCGGTGCGGCTGCCACCAGGCTGGTAGCCCAGATGCTGGACAACCAGGATGCAGTCCTGGGAACCATTAAATACGATAAGATTAATGCCGGCTGGTCCGGGGACGTGGAAATCCATAATTTGCGCTGGGTAGCGCTTAACGGCAGCAAGAAAGCGGAAATCCCTTTGCTGACCCTGTCGGTAAATTTATGGGAGACCCTGACCCATGGCGGCGGGGTAGCCTCTATTAACAGCGTGGTTTTAGATCGTCCCCATTTTTACGGTATCTATACCCAGGACAAGGGCCTGGATATTTTACACGGCCTGCAGTTTGCCGGTGAGACTCCTACGGCGGTATATAAGCCGGTGGAAGAAATTAAACCGACGCAGTTCAGGGGCGAGGTAGATATTAAGGATGGTACCTTTGACCTGCTGGCGGATAGTAAGACGGTGCAGTTTACCAAGATCAGCGGCCAGGGTTTGTTCAAACAATATCCGGTGCTGCAGTTTAATTTGACGGCCGTTAACGGTTCTTCGGCCATGGTCTTTAATATTGAGAAAAAGGCGCAGGCCATTAATGTCAAGGGCGAGGTCAAGAACGGCCAGGTTCCGGATTTTGTACCTTTCCTGCCCAACCTGAAAGATATCGTGATCCGGGCTGGCAAAGTGGACACGGCGAATATCGTAGCTCACAAGGAACCCCAGAACCGCTGGGAATTTACCATGAGCGGCGCTTTTAAAGAACTGGAAGGTACGGGTTTTGGCTGGGACTTCAGCGAAGGCGCCAGCAAATTTACCGCTACCTGGGAAAATATCGGTCTGGACAAGCTGACCTGCAAGGTGAACGGGATGCCGGTAGAAGTATCCGGAAATATTAAGACTTCCGCCGGTCTGCCTGATCCGGCGGCTTATGATTTAAAAGTCAGAGCTCCGGTTTTTGCTGTGCCGGCCTTAAGTGCCGGTCTGGATCTTGGCGGTACCGTAGCGGCTCAGGGTACGATTACCGGTTCGGTACTGGAACCTAAGTTTGAAGGCCGGGTACATCTGGAGGACCTGCAGGCAGGTCCGCTGCGGCTACACGATTTGAACGGTTTGTTCCAGTGTGCCAATAATGAGCTGCATCTGGGCGAGGTCAAGGGGACGGCGGCCAGCGGTACGGTCAGGCTGAACGGGACCCTGGAACTGACCAAGCGTACTTTTACCTGGGAATTAGACGGTATCGATTTAGAGGCTCAGGAACTGATGGCGGATAAGGTCGGCGGCAGGCTGCAGTTTACCTCGGTCTTTACCGGCAGTAATGCGCCGGAAACTGCTACCGGCACCGGTTCTTTCCAGGTACCGGAAGGCTATTTTGGCGACGATAAGATGAAAAACCTGGCGGGGCGCATCGCGGTCCAGAACGGACATTTCGGACTGGCGGATGTAGCCATGCGGAAAGGGTTTAAAGTCTTTGCCTTGAAACTGGCTCTGGATAACAATAAAAAGTTAACCGTGGCTGATAAGGATGGCAAGATTAAATTTTTCTAGAATTAATAAATTGACAGACTTTTATTTGTGTTATAGAATTACACAGATGTGTGTAAAAAATTAGGATGTAAGGAAGCGAATGAGAAGGGAGCAAACCCATGACTGATGAAGTAAAGAATCTTACGGAGAATAGCGAAGAGACAGAAGACCAGATTGTTGTCCTGCAGGACAATGAAGGCAAGGATAACTATTTCCGGATTGATGTAGTGTATCCGGTGGCAGCTAAGACGTATGCCGTGCTGGCGCCTGTTGATCCGGAGACCGGAGAAGATATGGGCTGTGGTTGCGGCTGCGAAGGCCACGAGCATGAGCATGCAGACGCAGAAGGCGATGCCTTTATCGTGAAAGTAGATTTTGACGAGAAAGGCGAGGAAGGTTTCGTGGTACCGACGGAAGCTGAGTTTAAGGAAGCTACCGCCGCCTATGAGAAACTTTTTGCCGAGGAACATGCTGAGGAAGTTTAAGTAGCAGGGAGAATTACTAGTTAGACAAAGATGCCGGGCTCAGGTCCGGCATTTTTCTGACTAACTTAAAGCGGGGCGTGAAAGAAGCATGAAAAAAGTATTACCTTTTATATTGGCCATTATCCTGGTGCTCCTGTTAGGGGGGTACTGGGCCTTGCATTTTACAGGCCGGAACACGGAATATGCCAAAGGGCAGCGTTATATCGTGACCATTACTCCCGGTATGACTACCAGGGATATCGCTGATCTTTTGCATAAGAAGCATCTGGTGAAGACACCGGAAGCTTTCAGGCTGGAAGCCAAGGTCCGGGGTCTGGAACGCAATTTAAAGGCGGGCATGTACGAGATTCAGGGCGGTATGTCCAACAGCGAGATCGTAGATGTCCTGAGCAAGGGACAGGTCCATCTGATCAAGTTTACCGTACCGGAAGGTTTTACCGTGGTCAAGATTGGTAAAAAACTGGAAGCGGAAGGTTTAGGCAATGCCCAGAAATTTATGGAGGCGGCCAAAAACTATACGCCGTATCCGTACATGGAGACCAATAATCCTGACGTTATCTATAAGACGGAAGGTTTCTTATACCCGACCACCTATATGTTTGAGGCGGGCATGAGTGAAAAAGATATCGTGGCCATGATGGTCAAGGAGTTTAATACCCAGATTAACAAGGAAAATATTCCGGCCCTGGCCCGGGAACAGAACATGTCCATCCGCGACCTGGTTAATATGGCCGCCATGGTGGAGATGGAAGCTGTTTATAAGGAGGAGCAGCCGCGTATTGCCGGCGTCTTCCTGAAGCGGATGAAAATTTATATGCCCATTCAGTCGGATACGACGATTCAGTATATCCTGGGTACCCAGAAGGAAGAAATTACCATCGCGGATACCAAGATTAAGAATCCGTATAACACCTACCAGAACATCGGCCTGCCGCCGGGACCTATTGCCAGTCCCAGCATGAATGCCATCAAGGCGGTCCTGAATCCGGAAAAGACGGATTACCTGTATTTCGTGGCGGAAAAAGACGGTCATCACCGTTTTACCAAGACCTATGCCGAACATCTGAAGGCGATTGACGATATCGAAAAGTCGCCGGCCCCAACGAAACCGGCAGCGCCGGCTGAACCTTGAGCAGCATGCTTGTAGGCAGTTTAGCAGTGTAAGTTGTAATTAGTAATTGAAATGTAGGGAATAGCGATAGCTGAGATGCAGAGAAAAAAAGTAAAACCAGAACTGCTGGCGCCGGCAGGAAATATGGAAAAGGGCAAGATGGCACTTATTTACGGTGCTGATGCCATTTACCTGGGCGGTAAGCTCTTCGGACTGCGGGCTTTTGCCGATAACTTCAGCCTGGAAGAAATCCGGGAGATGGTAGCCTTTGCCCATCACTTACAGAAAAAAGTTTATGTGACGGTGAACATCTTTGCCCATAACGAAGATTTAACCGAACTGCCCGCTTATGCCCAGGCTTTGGCCGCGGCAGAGGTGGATGCGGTGCTGGTTTCCGACCTGGGGGTCTGGAGCCTGATCCATCAGGCCGTACCGGCGCTGAAACTGCATGTCAGCACTCAGGCTAACTCGACCAACTGGGCTGCCGTTAAGACCTGGGAACAACTGGGTGCGGACCGGGTAGTCCTGGCCCGTGAGTTATCTTTTAAGGAGATCAGGGAGATTGCCGCAAAGACCACCGTGGAGCTGGAAACCTTTGTCCATGGCGCCATGTGTATCTCTTATTCCGGGCGCTGCTGGCTCAGCAGTTACCTCACCGGCCGCGACGGCAACCGGGGCGCGTGTGCCCAGGCCTGCCGCTGGGAATATACCCTGAAAGAAAAAAATCGTCCCGGCCAGGAGTTTGACGTAGCCGAGGACGAACGGGGGACGTATGTCCTCAATTCCAAAGATTTGTGTCTGCTGCCCTACCTGCCCCAGTTACTGCAGGCCGGGGTGTGCAGCTTTAAGATTGAAGGCCGGATGAAGAGCGCTCACTATGTGGCGTCCGTGGTCAGCGTGTATAGGAAAGCTATCGATGCTTGCTGGCAGGATCCGGAGCATTATCAGGTACAGCCGGGATGGCTGGAGGAATTGGAAAAAGTTTCCCACCGTCCCTATACCACCGGTTTTGCCCTGGTTAAGCCGGGACCGGAGTCTCAGGTTTATACGACCTCCAGCTATATTCAGAGTCATGATTTTGTGGGCCTGGCCCTGAGCTATGATGCCGGGGCGCAGCGTTTGTTTATTGAGCAGCGCAACCATGTAGCGGAGGGCGAGCTGCTGGAAATATTGCAGCCGGATGGTTCTCTGACCAGCTTGCGGCTGACGGGCATGCGGGATGAGGATAACCTGCCCATTACCTGTGCGCCCCATGCGCAGCAAAAGTTTTCGGCGTCCTGCACCAAAAATATTTTGCCTTATTCTATCTTAAGACGAAAAATTATGTAGGCAAAATGCAAAATATGTGCTAAAATATTATGGTATTATTGAACTGGAAATGAGGGTTCGGTATTTATGGAACGAACAGGAAAAATTTTCAGGTTCCTGGAAAGTCAGCATTTAGACTGTCTGGTGACCAATGACGAAAATGCTATACGCTATCTGACCGGCTTCACCGGCACGGACAGTATCCTGTATGCCGATGATAATAAGGCGGTTCTCATCACGGACGGGCGTTATATTTTCCAGGCCCGGGAGGAAGTCAAGTATTGTCAGGTTAAGGAATACGCAGCAGAGAATGCCGAGAGTATCTGGCAGGCTGTGGCAGCGGAAGTTGGTGCCGCCGTGAAGGTGGCCTTTGACCGCTCATCTTTCCTGTATGACGAGATGGAAACCTTGAAACGGCTGCTGGGTGCTGGTCACGAGCTGATCCCGGTGGACCTGCGCGGTCTGCGGATGGTGAAGGACGAAAGCGAACTGAAGAGTTTGTGGCAGGCCTTCAAGATTTCTGACGAAGCTTTTAACCGGGTCCTGGCCGAATTAAAGCCGGGCATGACGGAAAAAGAATTAGCGGCGCATCTGGAATATTACATGCGTTCCCTGGGTAGCGAGAAAGTTTCTTTTGATACTATCGTGGCTTCCGGTTACCGTTCGGCTTTGCCCCACGGTATGCCTACTGATAAAGTAGTGGAAGTCGGTGATTTTGTCACCTTTGATTTTGGCGCTGTCTTCAACGGGTATCATTCCGATACCACCAGGACGGTGGTCATGGGCATGGCTAATTCCTGGCATAAAGAAATTTATACCATCGTGGAAGAAGCCCAGTACCGGGGCTTAAAAAATGCCAAGCCGGGTATCACCGGTAAGGAACTGGACGCGCTGGTACGCGAGTACATTGAATCACGGGGCTACGGCAAGAATTTTAACCACGGCCTGGGGCACGGCGTGGGTCTGGAAATCCACGAGCTGCCCAACATTAACAAGCGGGGAGACATTCCCTTAGAAGCTGGTATGACTTTTACCATTGAACCGGGCATCTATGTACCGGGCAAGGGTGGGGTTCGTATAGAGGATACGGTTGTTTTGACGCGTGATGGCGCCCGGGTATTAACCACTTTGAAGAAACAACTATTAGAAATTGTATAAATTTTAGGAGGGTGTATTTATGATTTCCACCAATGAATTCAAGACTAATCTGACGGTTACTATCGACGGTGATGCATGGCAGGTGGTTGAGTTCCAGCATGTAAAACCTGGTAAGGGCGCGGCATTCGTACGTGCCAAGATGCGTAACCTGTGCACCGGTTCTGTCGTTGAAAGAACTTTCAACGCCGGTGAGCGTTTACCGGAAGCACATATCGACCGCCGGGATATGCAATACCTGTACCTGGATGGCGAGAAATATGTGTTCATGGATAACGAGAACTACGAACAGATGGAATTAGGCAAGGAACAACTGGGTAACGGCGTTAACTTCCTCAAAGAAAATATGGAAGTTAAGGTTGTTATTTACGAAGGCCGCGTGTTAGGCGTAGAACTGCCCAACACCGTAGAGCTGACCGTGGTTAAGACCGATCCCGGCATCCGCGGCGATACGGCTACCGGCGGCAGCAAACCCGCTACCATGGATACCGGTTATGTGGTTAAGGTGCCTTTGTTCATTAACGAAGGCGACGTACTGCAGATTGATACCCGCAGCGGCGATTATATTTCCAGGGCCTGAGACAAGTGGATAGATGATGTTTAACGACGGTAGTGTAGACTGCCGTCGTTTTTCACTGTTAATTCACGAATTACCTGCGGGTTTAGCGGTCCGGTTGGTAGCTTTTGCCCGGGGGTTATGGTATAATCTGGAATATAAAAATACCGGCGGTTAGCCAAGCTGCCGTCGGTAGTTGTGACTGATGTAGAAATCCTGCTGTAGGCAGGAACAAGTTTTAAGGAGGAGTTTTTATTTTAACATTCAAGGAAGTTGCCGTTGACGATAAGGAAGTTTTTGAACGCTACATTTCAAAGCCGCATTTTATGGGTTCGGAATGTGCTTTCACCAATATGTTCCTGTGGCGTAATTACTTTCATACTTACTGGACTATCAATCATGATTTTTTACTGATTAAGGTGAAGAAGAGCGGTAAGGACTTTTTCCTGCAGCCGTTTGGCGGCAAGGACGAAGATTTGCCCCTGGTGATTGCCGAACTGCGTACGTACCATGACAATAAGGGCTTTGAGTTCCACGGCATTTACGAAAATTCCCTGGAACGGCTGCGTCCCTTTGCGCCTACGGCTAACTATGAGGAAGACCGGGACAACTGGGACTATGTCTATCTGCAGACGGACCTGGCTAACTTGTCCGGACGTAAATATCACGGCCAGAAAAACCATTATAATTCTTTTAAAAAGACTTATCCCGATTATACTTTTGAAATGATAAATCCCAATATTTATGCGGAGTGCCTGGCTTTCGGTGAAGAATGGTGCCGCAAGAAGATGATGGACGACGAAAGTGTGAAGTACGAGATTCAGGCTATCCGGGAAGCCTTTGTTAACTTTAACAAGCTGGGTTTGCGAGGCGGCGCCATCCGCGTGGGCGGTAAGATCAGAGCCTTTAATTTCGGCCGCAAGATTAACGACGAGGTGGCCGTACAGCATGTGGAAAAAGCGGATCCCGATATCCGGGGTCTCTATACTGCTATCTGTAAGGAATGCGCGGAAAAGATCTGGCCGGACGTGAAATATTTGAACCGGGAAGAGGACATGGGCCTGCCGGGATTAAGGAAGGCCAAGGAAGATCTGCACCCGGTGACCATGGTCAAAAAGTTTAATCTGTTTATTAAGTAGGTGGACAAGATGGAATATAAGATGGTGACTCCGGCAAACCTGCCGCAGGTCATGGCTTTGTGGGATTATTGTTTTGAAAAGGCGGGAACGCCTTTCTTTGAGTGGTATTTTCGCGAGTACTGTTTAAAAAATAATCTGGTCCTGGGCGGTTTTGCAGAAAAGACCGGCCAGCTGGCCAACATGCTCCATCTGAACCCCTATAATGTCTTGCTCAGGGGACGCAAGGAAGCCATGCCGTATATCGTAGGGGTGGCTACGGCGCCGGGAGCCAGGGGCAGGCATCTGACCTTGCCGCTGCTGGAGATGGCGTTTAAGGTGCTCCGGGGCGAGCGGTTTGCTTTCGCCCTGCTCATGCCGATTAATGCCGGCATCTACCTGCCTTATGATTTTGCCTATTGTTATTATAAACACGAGTACCGTCTGCCTCTGACGGCTTTAGAGGTGCCGCCGCCGCTGGAGGATACCAGGGTGGAACTGGTGCCGGATCTGGACGCTGGTTATTTTGCACCGGTCTATGCGGCTTTTGCCGCCCGGCATCACGGTATGGTGGTGCGGAATGAATTCCAGTGGCACAAGCTTTTAACCGTGCATAAGCTGGAAAAGGTCCAGGCCGCGGTAGCTTTTACCGGGGACCAGCTGACCGGTTACATGTTCTATACCATTGAGGATAAAACTTTTAAGATTCAGGAACTGCTCACGGTGAACCTGGATGCCAAGCGGGCTTTACTGTGGTATGCCAAGGGCCATCTCTCTCAGGCGGAGAATCTGGAGTGGGGCGCACCGGTGGATGATTTAACCTATCTGGATTTTAAGCAGCAGGACTATACAGGTGCTCTGGCGCCGTTCATGATGGCCCGGTGTATCGATGCCACCACGGCTTTACAGGCCCTGACCGTACCGGAGCAGATGCCGGACGGGGAAGTAACACTGCTGTTAAGCGATAAACTGATTGCGTTAAATAACTATCTGCTGAAGCTGACTATCAGCGGGGGGCAGCTGACCATGGCGCTCACCGATGCAGCGGAGGATGTGACCATGGGCATGGGAGCCTTTACCCAGTTATACTTTGGCGCCTTTAGCGCCACGGAACTGGCCGCCGCCGGCAGGATCAAGGTGGCGGCGCCGGAAAAACTGGCGTTCCTGGATGCTCTTTTCCCCAAGCAGAGAAACTATATTAACGAATATTATTAAGTTATTTTTTCGGTCCTCTGGCAGGACTGGCAACAAGATAATGGCCTGACAGGTTCAGGAATAAACGGCGGAGGGGTTAACATGACAAGTATCAGACGTGTGTATGTGGAGAAGAAAGAAGCTTTTGCGGTAGAGGCGCAAGGTTTATGGGCTGACCTGGCTCATAATCTGCTCATCAAAAACTTACAAAGCGTACGGATCCTGGCCCGTTATGACGTGATGGGTCTGTCGGCGGCTGAGTTTAAACAGGCGCTGACCCTGATCTTGTCCGAGCCGCCGGTGGATAAGGTGCTGACGACTTTAAAACCGGCTAAGGATGAACATGTTTTTGCCGTGGAACTGCTGCCCGGTCAGTACGACCAGCGGGAAGATTTCGCAGAACAGTGCATCCAGCTGATTACCCAGAAGGAAAAGCCGGTGGTAGCTGCCGCCAAGGTCTACGTGCTGAAAGGCAAGCTGAGCAAGGCCGATATCGCCAAGATCAAACATTACTGCATTAACCCGGTGGAAGCCAGGGAAGCGGCGCTGGAACTGCCCAAGACTTTGGAAGAAACTTTAACCGAGCCGGGTGCCGTAGCGAAGATGACAGGTTTTTTAAAACTGTCCAAGAAGCAAGTGGCAGCCCTGCAGCAAGAACTGGGCCTGGCCATGAGCGTGGAAGATTTGCTCTGGTGCCAGACATATTTTAAAAAATTAAGACGGGAACCGACCATCACCGAGATCAGGGTGTTGGACACCTACTGGTCCGACCACTGCCGGCACACCACTTTCATGACCTGCCTGGACAAGGTGGAGATTGCGGAGGGACCCTTTAACACGCCGATTCAGGCGGCTTTTGCCAAGTATCAGGCTGATCGGGATTTCGTGTACGGGAAAAATACCACCCGTCCCATGACCCTGATGGACCTGGCCAGCATCATCACCAAAAAATTAAAGAAACAAAAACTGGTCAAAGACCTGGATGAGTCAGAGGAAATTAATGCCTGCTCCATCGTGGTACCAATCAAGGTGGACGGGAAAAAAGAAAACTGGCTGGTGATGTTTAAGAACGAAACGCACAACCATCCTACGGAGATTGAACCGTTTGGCGGCGCTGCTACCTGTCTGGGGGGCGCTATCAGGGATCCTCTCAGCGGCCGCAGCTATGTGTATCAGGCCATGCGGATCACCGGTGCGGCAGACCCCCGGGTGGCCATTGAAAAAACTCTGGCCGGCAAGCTGCCTCAGCGCAAGCTGACTATTGGCGCTGCTGCCGGTTACAGCGCGTACGGCAACCAGATTGGTCTGGCTACCGGCTATGTGCATGAATATTATCACGACCGTTTTGTAGCTAAGCGGATGGAGGTGGGCGGCGTCATCGGCGCTGCGCCCCAGGATGCCGTACGCCGGGAACGTCCGGCGGCCGGGGATATCGTAGTCCTGTTAGGCGGACGTACCGGTCGCGACGGTATCGGCGGTGCTACCGGTTCTTCCAAGGAACATACGGTGGAGAGCCTGGCTACCTGCGGTGCCGAAGTGCAAAAAGGTAATCCGCCTACCGAACGTAAGATTCAGCGTCTGTTCCGTAATCCCAAGGTGACGCTGCTCATTAAGCGCTGCAATGATTTCGGCGCCGGCGGTGTTTCCGTGGCCATTGGCGAACTGGCCGACGGCCTGACGATTGACCTGGACAAGGTAACCAAGAAATATGAAGGCCTGGATGGTACCGAACTGGCTATCAGTGAATCCCAGGAGCGGATGGCGGTAGTCATTGCGGCTAAGGATTGGGCCAAGTTTAAACGGGCGGCGGCTAAAGAGAACCTGGAAGCCACCGTGGTGGCTAAAGTTACGGCAGAGCCGAAGCTGATCATGCGCTGGCGCGGTCAGGAAATCGTCAACATTGAACGGGCCTTCCTGGATACCAACGGCGTGGCACAACATGCCAAGGTGAAAGTTGCCAAGATTAAGGGCGCCTCGGCCTGGGATCAACTGCCGGCTGCCGTGAAGAGTACTAAAAAATTAGAGCAGGCCTGGCTGGCGAACTTGCGCCGCCTGAATGTCTGCAGCGAAAAAGGGTTGTGTGAACGTTTTGATAGTACGATCGGCCGCGGCACCGTGGAGATGCCGTTTGGCGGTAAATATCAACTGACGCCTACCGAAGGTATGGTAGGTCGTCTGCCGGTGCTGGGCGGAACTACTACGACCGCCAGCGTCATGGCCTGTGGTTTTAATCCGGACGTGGCCTGCTGGAGTCCCTTCCACGGCGCCATGTACGCGGTGACGGAATCTATCGTGCGGGCGGTAGCCCTGGGGGCAGACCCGGATCAGCTCCGCTTCTCCCTGCAGGAATATTTCCAGAAACTGGTCAAGGCCAGTGACTGGGGCCAGCCGTTAGCGGCACTGCTGGGCGCCAACTCTGTGCTGGATGCCATGCAGGTTCCGGCTATCGGCGGCAAGGACAGCATGTCCGGTACTTTTATGGACAAGCATGTTCCGCCTTCCTTACTCAGTTTTGCCGTCGGCATCATCGATGGTGACAAAGCTGTCAGCAGCGAGTTTAAAACTGCCGGCAGCCAGGTCATCTTTATCGCTTGTCCGGTCCTGGAAGGCGGCGTCCTGGATTTTGCAGCCCTGCGTACCAACCTGCGGGCCGTGCATAAACTAATGACCAAAGGTAAAGTTTTAAGTGCGACCGCCGTAAAAGAAGGCGGTATTGCCGCAGCAGTTACCACCATGTGTCTGGGTAACGACCTGGGCTTTAGTTTTGTGAAACCTTTCCCGGATCCGGAATGTCTGTTTACCCTGCAGCCGGGCGGTATCCTTTTGGAAGTGGCGGCAAAGGCGGACCTGGAGAAATTGTTGAAGGACCTGGATTATCTGCTGTTAGGTAACACCACGGCAGCTGGTAAGCTGGTTATCAATGACTGTGAGTTGACGCAGCAGGAATTACTGGCTGCGTATACGGATACCCTGGAACCCATTTTCCCGTCTCATACCACAGGCGCAGTGACGCCTGAGGACATCGACCAGCCGTTGACGTACAGTAAGCTGCCGTTGACGGCGCCGGTGAATATTGCCAAACCCCGGGTTTTCATCCCGGTATTCCCTGGCATTAATTGTGAGTACGACAGCGCCCAGGCTTTTGAGGCTGCCGGCGCCAAACCGGAAGTTTTTGTGGTCCGCAACCTGACGCCCCAGGCGGTAGAAGAATCTATAGCGGCCATGGTGAAGGGCATTAACCAGTCCCAGATTATCATGATCCCCGGTGGTTTTAGTGCCGGTGATGAACCGGACGGCAGCGGCAAGTTTATTGCCACCATGCTGCGTAATCCCCGTATCGCGGCGGCGGTCCAGGATTTGCTCCAGGTTCGCGACGGTCTGATCCTGGGTATCTGCAACGGCTTCCAGGCCCTGATTAAGTTAGGCCTGCTGCCTTACGGCGAGATTCGTCCATTGACCGCCACGGCGCCCACGCTGACCTTTAATACGATCGGCCGCCATGTGAGCCAGATGGTTTACACCCGGGTGGTTTCTAATAAATCGCCCTGGCTGGCAGGGGTAGAACCGGGCCAGATCTTTGCCATCCCTGTTTCCCACGGTGAAGGTCGTTTCTATGCACCGGTACCGACCATTAAAAAACTGTTTAAGTCCGGTCAGATTGCCACCCAGTATGTGGACCTGAACGGGAAACCGACCATGGAAAGTCCTTATAATCCTAACGGTTCCCTTTACGCGGTAGAAGGTTTGACCAGTCCGGATGGACGCGTGCTGGGAAAGATGGGGCACAGTGAACGGTATGTGCCGGGTCTCTTCCAAAATATTTACGGCGCTAAGGATCAGCAGTTGTTTAAGAGCGGCGTCAAGTATTTTAAGTAAGTCAGGCTGGCGCAGTTGGTTTCAGGATAAATTAAAACCCGGCGGGAAAAATTTCCTGTGAACTGGTAAACTTTAAGTAGACATTCATAAAAAAATGGATGTCTACTCTTTTTTATGCTTAAATAGATATAGGATTTGTATTTGAAAGGAGAAAACCATGGGATGTTTAAAGGGTGTTCCTCATCATAAATGGACAAAAGAAGAAAAGCTTAGAATTGTAAAAATGCATCTAGAAGAGCATATTCCCATTAGGAAAATAGAGAAGAAAGAGCACATCAATCATACCCTAGTGAGTGCTTGGTGTAAACGTTATGCAGAAGAGGGTGAAGTTGCCCTTGAATCACATAAGGGTAATAAATTTGCAGCCTTACATACAAGCAAGTCTTTGAGCGAGGTAGAACGCTTACGTTTAATCATACTTAAACAGGAATTGGAACTCGCACGCCTAAAAAAAGGCTACTTTGTGAGAGGAGTTGGTGCAAACAAGGAATACGTTATTGGCAAAGGGCAGATTTTGAAATCATCGAAGCCTTCAAAATAAGATATCCCGTGATGCTTCTTTGCAAGGTATTAGGCGTAAACAGATCCGGATTCTACAAATGGCGTTCGCGTCACGGAAAGCTAAATAGCTATGAAACCAACAGGCAGGTCCTTACCGGAATGCTGAAAGAGCTCCACTTAAAGCATAAGACTTGGGGATATCACCGCTTGGCTCAAGCCATACGTGAAAACACCGGGTGGAAGTTCTCAGATAATCTGGCCCATAAGTGTTGCAAGCAGGCAAAGATTTATTCTCTGGTACGCCATTATAAATACAGAAAGCCTGGAGCGGAAAGCGTTAGGTTACCAAATATCGTGCAAGGTAAATGGATAGCCAAAAGACCGTTGCAGATAGTTGTGTCAGACATGACTATCCTCAAGACGAAGAAAGGGAACTATGAGTGGACGTTACTTGTGGACACCTTTAACAACGAGATTATCTCGCATGCTTTCTCTGCGCGCAGGGGAGATTCAGGGACATACTATAAATGTTTAGCAGACCTTATAAGGATGCTCCCTAAAAAACAAAAGCAGACGGCCCCAACAGTTTTGCACACCGATCAGGGAGCCGTCTACTCGTCCATGGCCTTTTACGAGGCCCATAGATATTATAATATAAAACGGTCAATGTCGCGAGGGGGTACCCCGACGGATAATCCAATTATTGAAGCCTTGAATGGTTGGATAAAGGACGAATTATATGTGGACTTCGGGCTAAAAACCACGAACGACGTGCCCGGAGTGCTTAATAAATATGTTAAATATTTCAACAATAAGCGTTCTGCAGCTGCATTGGGATACAAAACCCCAATTCAGTACAAGACCGAATTGGGGTTTTGAGTTTTCTTATTGTGTCTACTTTTGCTTGACAGGTTCAGGGAAAAATTTCCTGCCGGGCTTTTTCGTAGGCCGTGCAATTTTGTCTGGAATTAGCAAGTTTTTGTGGCGCAACCAAGTTACGATGGCTCGACCAAATTACGATGGCGCACTAAAATTGCTGTTGGGTATTTCTTTTTTCCGACGCAGTTTCCTGCTCACAGTTTAAATAAGACACTGCTCTGGGACTTTTTCGGTTTTTCATCGGCCAGGGGATGCATTTTTCTCTCCGGGTGGTCAATCAGTTCCATTTCCTCGGGACGGATCTTGCCGCGTTTACTTTCAAAATCATCAATGATCCATTTCAGGATCTGTTCAATTTCCTTGTTCACGGAACGTCCGTTATAGTCAGCGATAACCTTCATTTTTTTCATAACCAGCGGATGAATCCGGAGGGTAAAACGTGCTGTTGCCATTGTCATGATAAACCTCCACGCCATTGAGAAGCCATTTCCAGCTCTGCGACGTCACTATTGCGTCACTTTGTTGTCTAGCCTTATTATATAAAAAAGTTCCCCGGACCGCAAGTCCGGGACGGTGATTTTTTACTGTTATGGACCCTGCTTTTGTGCTATACTATTATATATGTCTGCACGGGAGGAAAAGCATGAAGTTAGAATTACAAAAAATATATCACGGTTTTAAAGTTTTGCGCCGGGAAGAAATTGAAGAAGTTGCTTCCACCGGTTATGTGCTGGAGCATGTACGCAGCGGCGCCCGGTTAGTGTACCTGGCCAACAGCGACGACAATAAAGTTTTTACCATCGGTTTTAGGACGCCGCCGGCGGATGATACAGGCATCGCCCATATCATGGAACATTCCACCCTGTGTGGTTCCAGAAAGTACCGGTTAAAGGAACCGTTCGTGGAACTGGTGAAGGGTTCCCTGAATACCTTTTTGAACGCCATGACTTATCCGGATAAGACGGTGTACCCTATTGCCAGCAGGAACGCTAAAGATTTTGCCAACCTGATGGATGTATATCTGGATGCGGTGTTCTATCCTTTGATTTATGAGAACAAATATACCTTGAAACAGGAAGGCTGGCATTACGAACTGACCCGTCCGGAAGATCAGCTGGCTTATAACGGCGTGGTCTATAACGAGATGAAGGGCGTGTATTCGGCGCCGGATGCGTTGCTGACCTACTGCGGCTCCAAGGCGCTGTTCCCGGACACGCCGTATCGCTTTGAGTCCGGCGGTCTGCCGGAAGCGATTCCCCAGTTAACCCAGGCGGCTTTCGAAAAATTTCATCAGACTTATTACAGTCCGGAAAATTCTTATATCTATTTATACGGCGATCTGGATATTGAGGCCAGCCTGGCCCATCTGGACAGCTATCTGCAGGCGTTTACCAAGACGGGCAAGATCCATTCCGAGATCCCGCTGCAGCCCATGAGCGAGTTCACGGCGGAAGTGAACGAGACGTATCCGGTGGCGGCTGGAGAAGATACTCATGCCAAAACTTTCCTGGAACTGCAGGTGGTGGTAGGCGAGAGTACGGATCTGAAAACTACCACGGCTTTAAAATTATTAAAGAGCGTGCTTTTAGATACGGAATCAGCACCGCTGCGCCGGGCGCTTTTGGACGCCGGCGTGGGCAAGGATATCAGCGGCAGCTTTGAAGGCAGCCTGCGTCAGCCCGTGCTGTCCATCCGGGCCAGCGGCAGTGAGCCGGAGTTCAGGGAAAAGTTTGTGCAGGTGCTGTACCGGACCTTGCAGAAACTGACCCGGGAAGGTTTGGATAAAGAGCTGCTGGAAGCAGCCTTAAACTATCAGGAATTTAAACTGCGGGAAGCGGACTTCGGCCTGTATCCTAAGGGGCTCATCTATGGTCTCAGCCTGTTTGATACCTGGATTTACGGCGGCGACCCTCTGGCAAGCTTCAGATATAACGAACTGTTTAAGGAGCTGCGGGCCGCGCTAAAGACCAGATATTTTGAAAATTTAATTGAGACCTACCTGATGGATAATTCCCATAAGGCGCTCCTGGTGTTAAAACCGGAGCCGGGTAAGGAAGAATGGGCGCAACAGGCAGAAGTACAGCGCCTGGCACAGTTGCAGCAAACTTTTACCAGGGAGCAGCTGCAGACTTTTGCTGCGGAATGTCAAGAGCTCCATGCCCGTCAGGGCAAGCTGGACAGCCCTGAGGCGTTAGCTTCGATTCCGCTGCTGTCCCGGCAGGATATTCGCCGGGAGGTGGAACAGATTCCCCATGAAAAAGAAAAAGTAGCCGGCGGCGCCTTGTATTTTGTGCCGCTGCCGACCAATAAGATTACCTATCTGAACTGGTATTTTGATGTGACCGGGCTGGAGCCTGAGTTCCTGCCGTACTGCAATCTGCTGTGCGACGTGCTGGGACGACTGGATACGGAGCCGTATAAGTACGGCGATTTGTCCAAATATATCAATATGTACACCGGCGGCATCACCTTTAATTTTAGCGCGGTGCCGGCGCCTACAGACTGCAACCGCTATCAGCTGGAGTTCGAGGTACACGCCAAGGCGTTGACGGCTCAGGTACCGCATCTGTTTAAGCTGCTGCGCGCCATGGCCCTGCAGACTCTCTTTACGGACCGGGCCCGTTTGCAGGAGCTGGTGGGTACGCTCTTGACCGACTGGGATAATAATTTCTTCAGCCGGGGCCAGGAAGTGGCTAAGGCCAGGTTGGGCGCTTATTTTAGCGCCAGCGCCCGGGTGGACGAACAGGATTATTTAAGTTATTACCAGTTCTTAAAAGAACTGAACGCGCATTTTACAGAGCGGGCGCCGCAGATACTGGAAACTTTACAGGAACTGACCGGGCAGCTCTTTAACAAGACAGAGTTTTTGCTGACCTATGCCTGCGAAAGCGCAGAGCGCAGCCAGGTGCGCCAGCAGATCCTGGATTTTAACAACAGCCTGGGCGAGAGCAGGTATGCCGGTAAACCGGCGGTACTTTTAGCTGCGCCGGGACGCAACGAAGGTATCAAGACGCCGGGCAAGGTACAGTATGTCACCGCCGGCGGCAATTTCCGGGAGCACGGCCAGGAATATACCGGCGCCATGCTGGTCCTGGCGACCATGCTGCGTTATGAATATCTGTGGACCAAGATCAGGATTCAGGGCGGTGCGTACGGGGCCAATGCTGCGTTCAGCCGTTCCGGCGAGATGTATTTCACCACTTACCGGGATCCCCAGTTAACGGCCAGCCTGGAAGCATTTAAAGGTTTGCCGGCCTGGCTGCACAACCTGCAGCTGACAGAGCGGGAACTGACCAAGTATGTGATTGGTACCATCAGCGGTCTGGATACGCCGCTGCCGGTTTCTTATAAAACTATCCGGGTAGCACTGCAGGAACTGGGCGAAGGCGTGACCGTGGCTCAGCGGCAGCAGACCCGGAACGAGGTTCTGGATGTGCGTTTGCAGGATTTGCAGGCGCTGGCAGAACCTATCGGTAAGGTGCTGGCGGATAATTATCTGTGCGTGGTAGGCGGCAAGCAGCCTATCGAAGCTGCCGGTTCCCTTTTCAACAAAACTTTCTCGGTCTAAGTTAGGACCGCCTATAAGGATGAGTGGTATGTGGATTTTAGACAGGCTGCAGGCCTGGCAGGAAAAAACCAAAATTGCTTTGCGCTACGGGACGGACAGTCTGACCTTTAAGGAACTGTGGTCCCAGAGCGAGGCTTTAGCAGCTTTTTTAGAAACTAAATATCCGGAGATGCTGCGGCAGAAGACACCGTTAGTCCTGTACGGGGCTAAGGAACTGGCGCTGGTACCGGCCATGCATGCGGCTTTAAAATGCGGTGTGCCTTACGTGCCGGTGGATACCCTGTATCCGGTGGACCGGCTGCGGCAGATTATCAGCCAGGTAGAAGCCAAGGTAATTATTAATTTGTCTGCTTGTCAGCTGCAAGGCAATTTTGAGGTGCTGGACGGCAGGGCTTTGCAGCAAATTTTTACGGACTACGCCGGACACACCAGTAACACGGACCACTGGGTACAGGACCGGGATGTGTGCTACATGCTTTTTACCAGCGGCAGCACCGGCCAGCCGAAGGGCGTGCAGATCTGTAAGGAAAACCTGCTCTGCTTCGTGAACTGGTACCGGGATTTCTGTCCGGTTACGGAAGAGACCGTGGCCTTAAACCAGGTCAGCTATTCTTTTGACGTGTCAGTGATTCCTCTGTATATTTATCTGGCTCAGGGTGCCACCTTGTTTAACGTGGGCCACGCTGAGCTGGAAGATTTTAAACTTTTAGAGACGGCCCTGGGTGCATCCCGGTTAACCGACTGGGTGAGCACGCCGGCGCTCTTTGATATCTGCCTGTTTGCCAAAAACTTTAATCAGCAGCTTTTGCCGCGGCTAAAACGGTTCACCTTTGCCGGCGAAGTTTTAACGAAGACGCTGGTGCGGGAGCTGCAGAACCGTTTCGGCAGGGAAGCTGTGGTCATCAACGGCTACGGTCCCACCGAAACCACGGTGCTGCTTACGGCCTGCGTGGTCACGGCAGCTATGCTGGCGGCGCCGGAAAGTATCCCTATCGGCCGGCTGAATCCGGCGCTGGGCCACAAGCTGGATCAGGGTGAACTTTTAGTCTGGGGCGGCAGCATCGGCGCCGGTTATTTTAAAAATCCGGAGCAGACGGCCAAGAACTTTTTTACGGCCCCGGACGGCAAACGCGGGTACCGGACCGGCGATCTGGTGACGGAGCGGGAAGGCCTGCTCTATTATCAGGACCGCAAAGATTTTCAGCTGAAGCTGAACGGTTACCGCATTGAGCCGGACGATATCAGCAGCAACATTAATAAGCTGGACAGCGTACAGCATAGTCTGGTGCTGCCGGTGACCAAGGATGGCAAGGTGGCATACCTGGCCGCTTTCGTACAGCTGAAACCGGGCTGCTCTCAGGGCAGTTCCTTGAAGGATGCTATCGCCGTCAAGAAATTTTTAAAGACGGTGGTACCTGTGTACATGATTCCCAAGAAAATTGTGCTGGTGGCACAATTTCCCACGAACGTGAACGGGAAGGTGGACCGTAAAAAGCTGCTGGAGGGATTGTCATGATCCAGCTGAGCGCGTACGGTAGTTTCTTTTCCTTATACATTTACGGTTTGCTGCTGCTGCCGGCCCTAGTGCTGGGTTTATGCGGCTGCCGTCTTAAATACTACGGCATGCTTTTATCCCTGCCGCTCTTATGGTCGCTTTTAGGCGCCGACCTGCCGCATTTCCTGGCTTTCCTGGCCGGGGAATTTTGCCTGCTGGTGCTCTTTTATTACGGCTGGCAAAAACAGGGCTGGCACGCTAACTTTTTTTACTACGGCGTGCTGCTGTGTTCCATCGCTCCGGTAGCCTTTATCAAATACGCCATCGTGGCGTCGATTCCCGGCGTGGCTTTTTTAGGCGTCAGCTACATGAGTTTTAGGATCTGGCAGATGCTGGTGGAGATTCACGACGGCCATGTGACTGTTTTTAAACCTCTGGAAATTTTGTATTTCATTACTTTTTTCCCCACCCTTAGTTCCGGACCTATCGACAGGCTGGCCCGTTTCAGCGGGGACCTGGCCGCCCGGATTAGCGGCCGCACTTATGCGGACGAGTACCTGGCTTACGGTTTAAAAAAGCTTCTGAAGGGTATCGTCTACAAGTTTGCCTGTGCCAATTTGCTTTTCATGTATGCCCTGAGCAAGATTCCTACGGAAATTACTTTGCTCAACGCCCTGGCGTACATGTATGTCTATACTTTCTATCTGTATTTTGACTTTGCCGGTTATTCCGACATGGCCATCGGTACCGGGTACCTGCTGGGCATCCGGGTACCGGAAAACTTTAATCAGCCTTTCCTGGCCAAGAGCATGAAGGAACTGTGGGAAAGATGGCATATGTCCCTCTCCCGCTGGTTCGGTGATTATATCTTCAGCCGTTTCGTGCTGAACCTGCTCCGGGGAGGTTATGTAAAAAAACAATCTACCGCGGCGCGGCTGGGCTTCTTCGTGACCATGACGGTGATGGGTATCTGGCACGGCTTTACCCTGTACTATATCGTGTACGGCATGTACCACGGTCTGGCCCTGGCCCTGACCGATTATTATCTGAAGACTAAGTTTTACCGTCATCATTTTAAGAAGCCTTACTATAAATGGGTAAGCCGGGTGGTAACCTTCCACCTGTTTGCCTTTGGCTTATTGATTTTCTCCGGTTACCTGCTTAAGTTTTAGCGGCGCCGGCAAGATAAATTCTGGTTTGTAAAGTTACTTTTTAATTTTTAAGGAGGATGTAGTAAGCATGGATTACGAACAGATGGCTCTGGAAATTTTACAGAAAGCAACGGAGACGGATGACCTGGCGGAGGACATGGACCTGGATCTTTTTGACGCGGAACTTTTGGATTCCATGTCTGTGATCGCCATCATCATCAACATTGAGGAGCGGACCGGCAAGCGTCTGGAGCCTACCGATTTTACCCGGGACGATATTAAGACCGTCCATAATTTTGCCAGATTCTTAAAGGAGAAAGTTGGCTGATGTTGCGTAAGTCCTTACGGGAGGTGCTGCTGGTCTTAGGCTGCAGCCTGCTCCTGACCCTGGCAGCGGTGTGTGGGCTGGATAGGTTCCTAGAGTACCAGATTAACCATCTGCCTTACAATCCTGCCGTGGTGCATCCCTATATTAATAATGACCGGGACAAGGGCCTGGCTTTCTACCGCCGTTCGGCAGCCCACGGGGATATTTTCCTTTTGGGTTCCTCGGAGCTGGAAATCCATGTGCCTCAGCATCCCAAATATTTCTTTCCCAACGCCCAGGCGCCCTGGCAGGTTTTCCCCAGCGGGAGAGCCTACGCTCAGAGTTTGCAGGAAGCCATCCGGCTGGGAGCTTTGCCGGCTGAGACCATGCGGGGACAGAAAGTGGTCTTGATCACGTCTTTGCAGTGGTTCAGCAGTCCGGAAATTATCAAGGCCGGGCAGCAGGCCCGTTTTTCGGAGCTGCAGTATTATCATACCCTGGACAACCCGGCGTTGAGCAAAGAGACCAAGACCTACCTTGAGAAACGCCTGCAGGGTTTCCTGGCGGATAACAGTTTGTTCAAACAGGCGGTGCTGTACACGAAGTTATCCCTGTCGGACCAGCCGCTGGATCAAGTGGTGCTGACCCTGATGACGCCGTACTACACCGGTTTAAAATTTTATCTGGGCCTGCGGGACAAATGGAATACTTATAAGCTTATTAAAAACCAGCCGCCGTATACGCCGGCGCCGCCACGTCAGGTTAACTGGCCCCAGGAGTACGCCCGGGCGGCTGAGGAAGGCAAGCTTTCCTGCACCAACAATAAGTTCTATGTGGAAAATGCCTATTATGACCGCTGGCTGAAAAAGAATATCGACTACGTGAAGGGCAAGTCCGATAAGGTGGACCTTTTGCATGGTAAGGAATGGGATGACCTGGACTGCCTGCTACGGTTGTGTAAGGAAAATCAGGTCAGCCTTTACGTGGTCATCATGTCCACCAACGGGTATTATTACGATTACACCGGTATGTCCAAGGCTACCCGGGCTGCTTTTTACGACAAGCTTACCGGGGTGCTGCGGCAACATGATGTGCCCTACCTGAATTTGCAGGACAAGGAATACGAACCTTATTTTTATTACGATGTGATGCATCTGGGTTGGAAAGGATGGCTTTACGTGGATGAACAGCTTACCAGACATTATGGCCAGGGTCACTAACTCGCTGGCCTTTAAGATCCTGGCGGTAACCTGCTGCCTGTGTTTGACCGTCCTGGTGCTGCTGCAGGTGCAGGATGGGGAAGTACACTATATCTATAATAATTTTTAAGGCTCCGGCCCGATGCCAATTTTGGCCGGGCTGATAATTTTTTGCAAAAACAAGGATTTATGACTTTTGTGTCGAATTGTAACAGGTAACCTAAAATGGTAAAAAGCAGAAGAAACAGGAGGCATTGAACATGCACAGTTACACAATGGACCTGGGCGGCAGACCTCTTACCCTTGAGATTGGTAAGATCGCCAAACAGGCAAATGGTTCTTGTCTGGTACGTTACGGTGAAACCGCAGTGGTGGTTGCCGTTACCGGTACCAAGACCCCTCGTGAAGGCGTGGACTTTTTCCCGCTGACCGTGGATTTTGAAGAAAAGATGTACGCCGTGGGCCAGATCCCCGGCGGTTTCTTAAAACGTGAAGGCCGTCCGGCTACCAGCGCAATCCTGACCAGCCGTCTTATCGACCGTCCGATTCGTCCTATGTTCCCGGAAGGCTATCATAACGACGTACAGATTGTAGCTACCGCTGTGTCCGTAGACCCGGACAATGCACCGGATATTCCGGCCATGATCGGCGCCAGCTGCGCTTTAAGTATTTCTGATATTCCCTTTAACGGACCTATCGCCGGCGTACGTGTAGGCATGATTGATGGCAAGTACATCATCAACCCCACCGTGGCCCAGGCTGAAGTCAGCCGTCTGAACCTGGCCGTAGCCGGGACCCACGACGCTATCCTGATGGTAGAAGCAGGCGCCAAGGAAATTTCCGAGGACGAGATGCTGAACGCCATCTGGTTCGCTCATGACAAGATTAAGGAAATCGTTGAATTTATCAGCAAGATTCAGGCCGAAGTAGGCAAACCCAAGATGGAAGTGCCGGTGTATACGCCGCCTGCTGAATTAGTAACCGAGATTGAAGCTTACGGTTCTGAAAAGTTGAAGGCAGCCCTCATGGACGCCAACAAACTGGAACGGGAAGAAAACGTAGCTAAAGTTAAGGAAGAAATCGCGAAAGTCTTCCTGGAAAAATATCCGGACAAGGGCGTGGACGTAGCTTACATCACTCAAAAACTGGTGAAGAAGATTGTCCGTCACACCATTTCCGTGGATAAGATCCGTCCGGATGGACGTCAGCTGGATGAAGTACGCCAGGTAACCTGTGAAGTTGGCGTGTTAGCCCGTACCCACGGCAGCGCTCTCTTTACCCGTGGCCAGACTCAGATCCTGAATACCACCACCCTGGCTCCTCTGCGTGAAGCCCAAATCATTGAAGGCTTAGGCGTAGAAACCAGCAAGCGGTATATCCACCATTATAATTTCCCGCCGTACAGCGTAGGCGAGACGAAACCTATGCGCAGCCCCGGCCGTCGTGAAATTGGTCACGGCGCTCTGGCTGAACGTGCCCTGCTGCCGGTCATTCCTTCCGAGGAAGAATTCCCGTACGCTCTGCGTCTGGTGTCCGAAGTCCTGGAATCCAATGGTTCCAGCTCTATGGGCAGCGTCTGCGGCAGCACCCTGTCCCTGATGGATGCCGGTGTGCCTATTAAGGCTCCGGTAGCCGGCGTGGCTATGGGTCTGGTTAAAGACGGCGATGATTTCACCATCCTCACCGATATCCAGGGTCTGGAAGATGCCCTGGGCGATATGGACTTTAAGGTAGCCGGTACTGCCGCAGGCATTACCGCTATGCAGATGGATATTAAGATTCACGGCATCAACAAGGAAATTTTCCAGCAAGCGCTGGCACAAGCCAAGAAGGGCCGCGAATTTATCATGGGCAAGATGCTGGCCTGCATCCCCGCACCCAGGAAAGAACTGAGCAAGTACGCTCCCAAGATTACTACCGTCAAGATTAATCCGGAAAAGATTTCCAAGGTTATTGGACCTGGCGGTAAGATGATCAAGAGAATCGTAGAGGAAAGCGGCGCTCAGGTAGATATCAATGATGACAGCGGCAATGTTTATATCGCAGCTGTGAACACCGAGTCTGCTAACAAGGCCATCAAGATGATCCAGGATATTACCGCTGAAGCCGAAGTAGGCAAGGTCTATACCGGCAAGGTAACCCGTATCATGAACTTTGGCGCTTTCGTAGAAATCCTGCCGGGCAAGGAAGGCCTGGTACATATTTCCCAGCTGTCTACCGAAAGGGTAGCTAAGGTGGAAGATGTGGTTTCCGTAGGTGACGAGATTGTGGTTAAATGCACCGAGATTGACAGTCGTGGTCGTATCAACTTGTCCCGTAAGGCAGTTTTAAATGCCAAGGGCGCTGGTTATGCTGCTGCACCGAAAGTTCCGGTGGAACACAATAATTAATTTCTGGTAACTGGGAACCCATCGCTGTGGCGGTGGGTTCTTTTTTATGGGAAGTTGCTTCTGGAAATTATGCTTATACTATGGTATACTAATTAAGTAATAGCGTAACGCTAAAACTGCCGGTACCAAACCGGGAACAGGTAAGGGGTGCGAAGATGAAGACACGCGGTTTTGAAAAAATTAAACGCTACGAGATGGTGAATCTCCAGATGCCGGCCCGGCAGACTAAAAATGCAGCCGGCTATGATTTTTATCTGCCGGATGAGGTGGAGCTGGCGCCGGGACGGGTGACCATGGTGCCTACCGGGATGAAAGCTTATATGCAGCCCGACGAATTTTTAGGTTTGCATATCCGTTCCAGCCTGGCGGTAAAAAAGGGTCTGGAGCTGGTAAATAATGTGGGTATCGTGGATTCGGATTATTACAACAATCAGGACAACGAAGGCCATATCATGCTGGCCCTGCGCAACACGGATAAATATCCGGTGACCTTGGCTAAAGGCGAACGGGTAGCCCAGGGTATCTTCTATAAATTTTTAGTCACCGATGACGATGACGCCAAGGCTAAGGCGGAGCGTGCCGGTGGTTTTGGCAGCACGAAGAAATAATGCTGCCGCTTAAATTTTATCTGCGCCCGGCCACGGTGGTGGCCCGGGAACTTTTAGGCAAGCTGCTGGTACACAAAAGTCCGGAGGGCACCACCGCCGGGATGATCGTGGAAACCGAAGCCTATGAGGGCGCGGTGGATAAGGCCTGTCATGCCTGGCATAACCGTAGTCCCCGTACCAAGATTATCTATCAGCGAGGCGGTCTGGCCTATGTGTATTTAATTTACGGCATGTACAATTGTTTTAACGTGGTGGCCGGCCCCAGGGACACGGCGGACGCGGTACTGATCCGGGCCCTGGAACCGGTACAGGGGATTGATTTGATGCAGCGGCGCCGGGGGCCGAGGGTGGACCTGCGCAATTTCTGCCGGGGTCCGGGAAAACTCTGTCAGGCCCTGGGCATTACCCGGGCACAGTACGGCGCTGATCTGCGGACCAGTCCGCTTACCATAGAACCGTACCTGCGTTTCGCGGCGGCGGACATAGGTGTTTCACCGCGCCGGAACATTGATTATGCAGAAGAGGCCCGGGATTTTCCCTGGCGCTTTTACCTGCAGGATAATATTTTTGTTTCGTGAGTAACACTTTACTGCTGTTTTTGCAGTTGCGACCATAAATATGTAAAAAGACTGGTCATTTTGGCTGTAAGAAAGTATAATTAATTAGGTATAATTAGTTAGCGTCAAAGAATTTTTGCAGCTGGATGCAGAGAGGGGAGAGACTGTGTTTTTATTAAGTTTGTTATGCGGTGTTCCCCTGGTAGCCGCCTTAATTTTACTGGCGGTCAAGGATAACGGGACCAGGAAGGTTATCGTCAAACTGGCGGCAGCCCTGACCATGATTTTAGCGCTGGTCAGCGCCTGGACTTTTTACCGGGAGCCGGTGTTTACCTTTAAGCTGGCCGGAGCGGTCAGCGAGTTTGTCCTGGCGGGGGATGTGGTGCTGTGCCTGATCATCATGTACCTGTCCTGCCGCTCCGGGCGTTTTTGGATTGCGCTGCTGGCCCTGGTGCAGACCGGGCTCATGCTCTGGATGGAGACTACTACCGGCAGCACCCTGCAGGTGACGAATGATATCCTCATCGACCACCTCGCCGTGATCATGATGGTGATCGTAGGCGTCATCGGCAGCCTGATTACCATTTATGCCCTGGGTTATATGGAAGATTTTCAGCGTTTGGAGCCGGACATCGAGGACCGGCGTCCTTACTTTTTCTTTGTGATGTTCTTATTCCTGGCTGCCATGTTCGGCCTGGTGTTATCAAATAACCTGCTCAACATGTATCTGTGCTGGGAGATTACCAGCGTCACCTCGTTCCTGCTCATCGGTTATACTCGGACGGGTGAAGCTACCCATAACGCGTACCGCGCCCTGTGGATGAATCTGCTGGGCGGTTTGTGTTTTGCCATCGCCATTGTCTATTTGCGGTTGCGTTTTGATACGGTGGAACTGGATCAGCTGCTGCGGCTGGGACTGGCATCCTTTAATGTGACCCTGCCGGTAGCGCTGTTAGTTTTTGCCGGCCTGACCAAGGCGGCGCAGATGCCGTTCTCGTCCTGGCTGCTTGGCGCCATGGTGGCGCCTACACCCACTTCGGCCCTGCTCCATTCGTCTACCATGGTGAAGGCAGGCGTCTTTTTGATTATTAAATTGAGTCCCTTGCTGGGGGATAACGAGGCCGGTCTGTTAGCCATGTTTGTCGGCGGCGTAACTTTCCTGTTTGCTTCTTTTGCGGCTATCAGCCAGAGCAATGGCAAGAAAGTCCTGGCTTATTCTACGATTTCCAACCTGGGCTTAATCGTGTGCTGCGCCGGCATCGGTACTTTCGAAGCCGTATGGACCGCCACCATGCTGGTAATCTTCCATGCGGTGGCTAAATCTTTGATGTTCCTGACGGTGGGTACCGCGGAACACCATGTGGGCAGCCGTGATATTGAAAGCTTTGACGGTCTCTTTAACGAGATGCGTACCCTGGCCGTATGTATGGCTATCGGTATCTGCGGTATGTTCCTGGCACCGTTCGGCATGCTGATTTCTAAATGGGCGGCCATGAAGGCCGTCATTGATGCGGGACATCCGTTCCTGATGCTGGTCCTGGTCTTTGGTTCCTCGGCCACATTTTTCTTCTGGACGAAATGGCTGGGCAAGATCACGGCTATCGTCCCCGGACGGAAGAACCTGGAGGCGGACGTGCACGCTGATGAATGGCTGGCCATGAAAACTCTGGCCGTCCTGACCATCGTGGTCTGTATCCTCTTCCCCTGGATTTCCAGCGCCGTGGTGGTACCGTATCTGCAAAATGTGTACCACGAGGTGGTGGAAGTTATCGGCCAGGAGAATCTGATTATCATGTCCTCCATGGTGGTGTTGCTGGTAATCCTGCCGCTGCTGTCCTTTGGCCGCGGCCATAAGAAACTGGTCCAGACCAACCTGAGCGGTGAAAACCTGGGCGATGATTTACATTATCGGGGCGCCATGGATGTGGATGTGCCGGTGACTTTGCGCAATATGTACCTGGAAAACTGGTTTGGCGAGGCGCGTATGAGCTTAGCGGGCGGCGCGCTGTGCCTGGCTTGTATCATCCTGGAGTTTGCCCAGCTCTTAGGAGGTGTGGCCCATGTCTGAGTTAATGAACAATCTGCTTTTCGGCATCGCCTATCTGATTTTGGCGCCGGTAGTCGGCGGTCTTTTGGCCGGCTGTGACCGGATCATTACGGCCCGCATGCAGCGCCGGGTAGGTCCGCCGCTGTTGCAGCCTTTTTACGATGTCTTAAAACTGACCGAGAAACAGGAAATCGCGGTCAACCTGATTCAGGATTTCTATGTAGGTGGCTTCCTGCTCTTTGTGATGATCAGCGGGATCTTCTTTTTCACAAGGGGCGATATCCTGCTGGTAGTCTTTACCCTGACTTTAGCCAGCGTGTGCCTGATCGTGGCGGCCTATTCTTCCAATTCGCCGTACAGTCAGATCGGCGCCGAGCGGGAACTGATCCAGACCATGAGTTACGAACCGATGCTGCTGATGGTAGCCATTGGCTTTTATCTGGCCACGGGTACTTTTAGCCTGAGCGAGATCATGCACGGCCATGCTGCCGGCATCATCTTTTTGCCGGGTGTGTTCCTGGGCCTGGTGTATATCTTAGGCATCAAGTTCCGCAAATCACCTTTCGACCTGGCCATGAGCCATCATGCGCACCAGGAACTGATTAAAGGTACGGTAACGGAATTTTCCGGTAAGACCCTGGCTATGGTGGAAGTGGCCCACTGGTATGAAAACATTTTCCTGCTGGGCTTTGTCTACCTGTTTTTCGTCTGGTCCGCGGGCTGGAGTATCCTTTTAGGCTTGCTGGCCTGCGCGGTGGTCTTCTTCTTCGAGATTCTGGTGGACAACTGCTGTTCCAGGATCAAGTGGCAGGCCCTGCTAAAATCTACCTGGCTGGTTTCTCTGGTTGCCGGGTTCATCAACTTGTTAATCTTAATGTATATGCGTTAGAAAGGATGCTGCGAGATGTCGTTTATGAAAAAATCACCCTGGGTCATCCATTATGATGGCTCCAGCTGTAACGGGTGCGATATTGAAGTGCTGGCCTGCCTGACGCCTTTGTACGATATTGAGCGCTTTGGCATCGTGAATACCGGCAATCCCAAACATGCGGATATCTTCCTGGTGACGGGCGCGGTGAATGCCCAGAACGTGCCTGTGGTGCGCCAGATTTACAGCCAGATGCCGGAACCTAAAGTGGTGGTGGCGGTAGGCGCCTGCGCTGCCTCGGGCGGTGTGTTCCATGATTGCTATAATATTATCGGCGGGGTGGACAAAGCCATCCCCGTGGATGTGTATGTACCTGGCTGTGCCGCACGGCCCCAGGCGATTATTGACGGTGTGGTACAGGGACTGGCGGTGCTGGAAGCCAAAAGAAAATTACTGGCGGAAGGCAAGCTGGAGGAGCTGGAGCAAAAAGATCAGCTGCCGCCGTTGCCGCCCCAGACCCATGTGAAGGAGGACCAGGCATGAGCAGTCAGGATCTTGTCACCATTAAACCTGAGAACAGGCCTACAGACTTGCTCCAGGAAGTGGAAAATTTAAAGTTCCAGGGCTACCGTTTTGTACAGATTTGCTGTACCCGGGTCCCGGAAGGTTTTGAGCTGACCTATTCTTTTGATAAAAATTACGAGCTGAAAAATTTACGTTTCACCCTGGCGGACGGCGAAGGCATTACCAGTATCACCAGCCTGTACCTGCCGGCGTTTGTGTGTGAGAACGAGATTCACGATTTATTCGGCGTACCTATTAACCATATTGCCAAGGGTGTGGATTTTGGCGGCAAGTTTTTCCGCCTGGCTGAAAAAACTCCCTGGCATGATCTGCCGAAAGGAGGCGCACACTGATGGGCAAACATACGGTGGTGCCTTTCGGACCACAACATCCGGTCTTGCCGGAACCTATCCATCTGGACCTGGAACTGGACGACGAGAAAGTAGTGCGGGCTATTCCTTCTATCGGTTATATCCACCGGGGTTTGGAAAAGCTGGTGGAAAAACGGGAGTTCAAGGAATATGTGTTTATCGCGGAGCGTATCTGCGGTATTTGTGCTTTCGGTCACGGCTGGGGTTACTGCAAGTCCGTGGAAGGCCTGATGAATATCGAGATTCCTCTGCGGGCTAAATATCTGCGTACCATCTGGCATGAACTGTCCCGCATCCACAGCCATTTACTGTGGCTGGGGCTGATGGCGGACGGTATGGGCTTTGAAAGTTTGTTCATGCATTCCTGGCGGCTCCGGGAAAAGGTGCTGGATATTTTTGAAAAGACCACCGGCGGCCGGGTTATTTTTTCAGCCTGCAAGATTGGCGGCGTGCGCCGGGATATTGAAGACAGCGAGCTGCACGGCATTGCCGAGATTTTACGAGGCATGCGGGACGAGGTCAGGGAGATCACGGATATTTTCTTTAAGGAACCGACTTCCGTGAGCCGTTTAAAAGATGTGGGTATCCTCTCCAAGGAGGCGGCCGTTGCCACCTGCGCCGTGGGACCCATGGTCCGGGCCAGCGGTATTCCCCTGGATTACAGGGTGGCAGATACCAGCGGTGTGTACAGGGAACTGAATTTTACCCCGGTGACCACGGACACCTGCGATTGTTACGGGCGTTGCTGGGTCCGGGTCCAGGAAATTTTTGCTTCCCTGGATATGATCTGTCAGGCTATCGAAAAGATTCCGGCCGGCGACATCGCCGTACCGGTGAAGGGCAATCCCAACGGAGAGTATTTTGCCCGGTTGGAACAGCCCCGGGGCGAAGCTTTTTACTATGTGAAGGGGAATAATACGACGCACCTGACCCGCTTCAGGGTCCGGACGCCGACCAACATGAACCTGCCAGCGATGGTGGAAGCTTTGAAGGGCTGCGACTATGCGGACGTGCCCATGATCGTGCTCACGATCGACCCCTGTATCAGTTGCACGGAAAGGTAGGCAGAGATGGGCTATTTAAGTTTTGCCGGCACCATCCTGGGCGGCTTATTTAAAAAACCTGTGACCACACAGTATCCTTTAAAACCGGCGGTACTGCCGGAGGAACTGCGGGGACGGGTCCTGATCGATATCCAGAGATGTATCAGCTGCGGCATGTGCATGCGCAAATGTCCGGCGGGTGCTATCGTGGTGGACCGGAGCGCCAAGAGCTGGTCCATTAACCGTTTTGCCTGTGTGCAGTGTGCCACCTGCGTGGATAACTGCCCGGTAAAATGTCTGCGCATGGAGCCCCAGTATGCGGCTCCCGGTACGGTCAAACAGAATGAGACTTTCGTGAAACAGGCAGCAGCCCAACCGGCGGTTGCGGTAACCCTGGTCAAAGGTGTGACGCCCACAGCGTCTGCACCTGCCACAGGAACCCAGGCCGCGGCTGCCTCTGCGGCAACAGCTGCTAAGACAGCAGCGGCGCCTCAGACTACACCGCCTGGTGACGGAGCCGGCCATGCATGAAGGTCCGGTGACGGAGGAAATTATCCGTATCGCCTGTGAGGCGGCCGCAGAACAAAAGGGACGCGTGACCGCCATCAACCTGGTGGTCGGCGAGGATTCCGGTTTTATCGGGGAATCCATCCAGATGTATTTTGATGTGCTGTCCGAAGGCACGGCCTGTACAGGTGCGCGCCTGCATCTTGAAGGCGTCAAACCCAAGCTGCGCTGCACCAGGTGCGGCCAGCTTTTTTATCGCAGGCCTTTTAGTTTTACCTGTCCCGCCTGCGGCGGTGACGGCCGGCCTACCGAGATTGGCAAGGAATTTTATGTGAAGAACGTGGAACTGGAGGTACCTGACACATGCATATGATCAGTAAGGACGTGCAGGTGGATATTCATGCTCGCAACGAACATGTGGCGGAGCACGTCCATGAGTATTTAACGGCCCGGGGTATTTTTACCGTGAACGTGATGGGCGCTCCCGGCGCCGGCAAGACCACTACTTTGGAAAAGCTTATTAAACTGCTGCCCGGTACAAGCTACGTGGTGGAAGGGGATATTGAGTCCGATATTGATACGGAGCGGCTGCGTCAGCAAAAGATCAGCGCCAGCCAGATCAATACTTTCGGCGCCTGCCATCTGGATGCGCCCCTGCTGCATAATGCGGTGCATACCATGGAGTTTGCGGCGCCAGGCATCCTGTTTGTGGAAAACGTAGGCAACCTGGTGTGCCCGGCAGAATTTTCCATCGGGGAAGATATTAAATTGCTGCAGGTTTGTGTGACGGACGGCAGTGACAAGCCTTATAAATATCCGCTGGCTTTTGAGAAAGCAGATGTGATCTTGCTCAGCAAGATTGATCTGCTGCCTTATGTGGATTTCAACGAAGAATTTTTCCTGAAGGGGCTGCGGCATCTGAACCCGGAGGCGCCTTTCTTTAAGGTGAACGGCAAGACCGGCGCCGGTTACGACCAGGTAGCGGCCTGGCTCAGTAAAAGAGCAAGCGCGGTGACCGGCGCGGGCCAAGAAAAATAAACGCGGCTGGTACCAGCGTGCAGTAAGGAAAGTAAGCAAGGTTCAACTTGCAGGCAACAGGTGACAAGATGGTAGAAGCAGGGAGCAAGACCTGGGAACTTTGGCTTCAGGGGCGGGTGCAGGGCGTAGGTTTTAGACCGGCGGTCCTGCGGCTGGCCCAACAACTTCAGCTGACAGGCTGGGTCGCTAATAGCAGCGGCGCCGCCAGGATTACGGTGAACGCCAGCGCAGCGGAACTGGAACGGTTCTGCACGGCTTTGCGGGCCCTGCCGGCGCCGATAGTACTTACACACTTGGACGCCAGGACGATAACGTCCCGGCGTTTTGCTGCTTTTACGATTCGGGAGAGCGGCGGTAAGCTGCCGCAGCCGGTGGTGCCGGCTGATCTGGGTGTGTGTCCGGACTGCCTGGCTGAGATGCTGAATCCTGGCAACCGGCGCTGGCATTATCCCTATATCAGCTGTGCCCAGTGCGGTCCGCGCTATACCATCATGCAAGCTTTGCCTTATGACCGGGAACGGACGACCATGTCTGAGTTTACCATGTGCCAGGCGTGCCAGCAGGAATACGCGAACATTGACGACAGACGTTGCTACGGTCAGACGCTGAGCTGCCGGGACTGTGGTCCGCAGCTGGCAGGCCTGGTACGGGGACGTACGGAACTTTTAGCGCCCACGGCGGCGCTGGCAGCTGCCCGGGAACTATTGGCTTCCGGGAAGATTATCGCCGTAAAAAGCGTAGGCGGCTTTAACTTAGTCTGCAGGGCTGATGCAGAGACAGCGGTACAAGCCTTACGGCAGTTAAAACATCGTCCTACTAAACCTTTGGCCGTTTTAGTACGGGACCTGGAGTCAGCCCGGCAAATTTGTACGGTGACGCCGGCGGAGGCGGAACTTTTACAAAGTCCGGCCCGGCCCATCGTCCTCCTGGCCCGGAAAAATTTAGAGGCGGCGACCCTAAAGATGCAGCCAGCGACCAAGCCGGGGCCTGCTCAAAATGCTGCCGAGCCGGCAGTGACCATTGCCAGGTCGGTGGCGTATCCGTACGGACGGCTGGGCGTCTTTTTGCCGCCCCAGGGTCTGTATGCCTTGCTGGCGGAGCATTTTCCCCTGGTGGTTACCAGTTGTAATGAGAGCGGTGCGCCCATTATTTTTAGGGAGGCGTCTCTGGAAAAATATTATGCCGCCCACCCGCAGGTGGCCGGTTTGTTCACCTATGCACGCGCTATCCTGAGACCGGCGGACGACAGCGTGGTCCAGGTGGTGGCGGGCCGGACGCAAATCTTGCGGCGCACCCGGGGCTATCTGCCGGAACCGGTGGCTATTACACCGGCATCAGGAGCACGCTTAGCGGCACGGGTAACGCTTAATAAAGAAACAGCAGCATCTACATCCGGCGTGCGCGAAAAGTCAGCAGCACCGGCCCCGATAGCGCCGGTAGTTTTGGCGGTGGGAGCCCAGATGGAGCCGTCCTTTGCTTTGGGTAGGGAAAGTTTAATTTATCCGCTGGCCGTGCCGGGACATTTAGAAGAAGTAGCTACGCAGCAGCATTGGGATTGGCTGGTGCAGGATAGTGAAAAATTACTGGGACTCACGCCCCAAAGGGTGGTGGCGGATCTGCATCCGGATTATGTCACCACGACCTGGGCTCAAAGTTCAGGACTGCCGGTTTTACAGGTGCAGCATCATCATGCCCATGCCTTAAGCGTCCTGGCCGAGCACCAGGTGCAGGGACCGGTACTCGCCGTATGTTTTGACGGTACCGGTTGGGGCAGCGACGGCACGGTGTGGGGCGGTGAATTTTTACATTGTGAAGGTTTAAGTTTCCGGCGGGTGGCACACCTGGCCGCCGTACCGATGCTGGGCGGGAATCAGTCCATGCGTCAGGGCTGGAAAACAGCTTTGTGCCAGTTAGTACACGCCGGGTTAACACCGGCGGCTTTCCCGGAAGCGGTACCCCAAATGACGGCGGCTAATTTTACCGCAGTCCGGGCAGCACTACACCAGCAGGTCAACGTCATCAAAAATTCCAGCCTGGGCAGGCTCTTTGACGCTGTCAGCGCCCTCTTAGGCATTTGCAGCGACAATACCCATCAGGGACGGGGCGCCATGGAACTGGAAGCCTGGGCCCAGTTAGCCCGGACACAGAAAATAGCGCCGCTGGCTTTACACTTGGCAAACCGGGGTGAGATTTTTGATGCGGCGGCTTTGCTGCAGGAACTGGCAGAGTCTCGTAAACAGGTAGAAACAGGTGCGGAAAAACAATGGCGGGCAGCGGCGGCTTTAGGTTTCCACCGGGCCGTGATCGACATGGTTCTGGCGGTCGCCCAAAAAAGCAACTGCCGGCAGGTAGCCCTGACAGGCGGCTGTTTTGCCAACCGCATCCTGCTGGCAGGGTGCGAGCAGTCCTTGAAATCTGCAGGGTTTAGAGTTTATTTTAACGAACAGGTACCGCCCGGTGACGGTGGTATCGCTTTAGGTCAGGCCTATTATGGTTTACTTTATGCTGCCCGGGAACAGGGCGGCCAGTAGCAAAGGAGTCGCGTATGTGCGTAGCTTTTCCCGGTCTTGTGAAAGAAATTGAAGGGCAGCATGCCCAGGTGGATTTTGCCGGTACTTTGGCCCGGGTCAATTTAGCGTTGGTAGAGGCCAAGGTAGGCGATTATGTACTGGTTCACGCCGGGATGGCCATCCAGGTCATGCAGGCGGAGCAGGCCCAGGAACTGACGGACCTGTACCGGGAACTGGAGGAGGCGGCCCGTGCAGACTAAACTGTTGGTAGAGTACTTAAAAAATTACCGGGGCCGGCCTCTAAAACTTATGGAAGTCTGCGGTACCCATACGGCGGCTTTGTACCGCAGTGGTCTGCGCAACCTGCTGCCGGCGGGCATCAAACTGTTGTCCGGACCGGGTTGTCCCGTGTGCGTGACGCCGACGGCGTATATTGATAAGCTGGTGGCGCTGTCTCTGCAGCCGGGGACCTGCGTGCTTTCGTTCGGCGACATGCTGGCGGTGCCGGGAAGCAAGGCTTCCTTATTAAGCGCCCGGGCCCAGGGCGGTCACTGCGACTTTTTTTACCAGCCGGAAGATGTCCTAGCCCGGGCCGCCCGGGAACCGGAGACCACCTTTGTCCTGGCGGCGGTAGGCTTTGAAACTACGGCGCCGGTGTGGGCGGCTTTGGCGGCCACGGTGCTGGCCCAGGGTTTAACCAATATTAAATTTTTAACGGCCTTAAAAACCATGCCCCAGGTCCTGGACGAACTGTGCCGCACGGCGGATATCGACGGCTTCCTTTGTCCCGGTCATGTGGCGGTGATCACGGGCAGCGAAAGTTTTCGTCCCTTGGCGGAACGCTATCATAAGCCCATGGTGGTGGCCGGTTTTACGCCGGAACTTTTGGCGGCGGCCCTGTGCCGTCTGGTGCGGGCAGCCAGTCAAAACGAGGCCGGTCTCTGGAATGAGTACAGTACTTTTGTCAAACCGGAGGGCAATGCAAAAGCCCAGGCGCTGTTGCGGCAGGTTTTTGCACCGGGACCGGCCAGCTGGCGCGGTCTGATGGTACTGCCCGCTTCCGGTTTGTACCTGCAGGGACCTTATGCCAAACTGGATGCCGGCAGCCACGGTCTGGATGCGGATCAGATACCGGCGGGCTGCAGCTGCGGGGCGGTGCTCACCGGCCAACTAACCAGCCGGGAGTGTCCGCTGTTTGGGACGGCTTGTACGCCGTCTCATCCGGTAGGCGCCTGCATGGTTTCCAGTGAAGGCAGCTGCCGCATCGTGTACGAGGAACAAGGTTAAGCTGCCATCATGGCGACGCTTGAAAATTTATTGATACAGGGGAAGATGCAGATGCAGATTGAAATGAAACATGGCGCCGGCGGCGCGGCGACCGAGGCTTTGATTAACAGTATCTTTGCTCAATATTTTCAGAACGAGACTTTGAGCCGCATGGAAGATGGGGCGGTGCTGCCGGAGCTCACAGGCAGCCCGGTGCTGACCACGGATAGTTTTGTGGTGACGCCGCTCTTTTTCCCCGGCGGCGATATCGGCCGTCTGTCCGTGTGCGGTACGGTCAACGACTTAGCATGCATGGGCGCCCGGCCTTTGTATCTGACCGCCGGTTTTATCCTGGAAGAGGGTCTGGAACTGGCAACGCTGGAACGGGTGGTGCAGAGCCTGGCAGCCACAGCTCAAGAAGCCGGGGTGCAAATCGTGGCCGGCGATACCAAGGTGGTGGAACGGCGGCACGCAGAGGTGGGGACAGTTACAAAAGAAAATTTGGGAACGGGCAGCACTAATTTGCCCTCGCCGGGGCTTTTTATCAATACCACGGGCCTGGGCGTAAGACCGGCAGCGTGCCGGATTGGCGCCAGCCAGATTAAACCCGGCGACCGGATCCTGGTTTCGGGAACCTTAGGCGACCACCACGGCTGTATCCTGGCCACCCGTCTGGGACTGCAGACCAGCCTGAAGAGCGACTGTGCGCCCTTAAACAAACTGGTGGCGGCGCTGCTGGCTGCGGGCATTAAGATTCACACCCTCCGTGACATGACCAGAGGCGGTCTGGCTACGGTGGCCAACGAAGTGGCTGCGGCCTCCGGCTGTAAGATTATTATCGAAGAAGATAAAGTACCGGTCCGGGCCGGCGTTACCTCTTTGTGCGGCTTGCTGGGACTGGAACCCTATACCATGGGGAACGAAGGCAAGCTTCTGATAGCGGTGCCGGCAGACCAGGCCGAGGCGGCCCTGCATATAATACAGGCCCAGCCTTACGGACGGGAAGCGGCCCTGGTAGGTACGGCCCACAGCGGCAGCGGCGTCTTTTTACAAACGGCGTTAGGCGGTCTGAGAAATTTACCGCCGCTCCGGGGGGAAGGTTTGCCCAGGATTTGTTAAAGCAAAAAGGGTACTGCAAATTTTTGCAGTACCCTTAAATTATTTAAGTTTAAAGTTTAAGCTTTGGCCGGTGCGGCTTTGGCTTCAGTTCCTTCGGGAACGTAATCCGGATCAAACTTGGGGTTCAGGTAGTTGACGAAGATGAAAGCCAGGATGGCGCCGGAAATATTGTGCCAGGCACTGAAGATAGCGCCGGGAACCGTAGCCATAGGCATAGCGGCAAAGTGAGCTTTGGCCAGGCCCGTAGCCAGACCGGAGTTTTGCATGCCGACTTCGATAGAGAGGGCGACAGCTTTTTTCCAGCTCATGCCGGTAACTTTGGCGGCCAGGAAGCCTAAAGCGTAACCGCACACGTTGTGCAGCATAACCACTACGAGGATGAGCGCGCTGCTCTGCAGGATAGCATTGCGGCTGGCACCGATAACGCCGGCGATAATTAAGGAAATCGCGATGGCGGAAACGGCGGGCAGGTAATCTACGGCTACAGCGGCAAACTTAGGCAGGAACTTTTTTACAGCCAGGCCTAAGCAGATAGGAATAATAACAATCTCGATGATGCTCCAGAACATAGCCACCGGGCTGAAATCAATCTTGGTACCGATGATGAGATAGGTTAAGAGCGGGGTTAAGATAGGCGACAGCAAGGTGCTGACGCTGGTCATGGTCACGGACAAGGGCAGGTCGCCTTTGCTCATGAAGGTGATGACGTTAGAAGCGGTACCGCCGGGGCAGGTGCCGACCAGGACCACGCCGGCCGTGAGCGCCGGGCTCAAATCAAAAGCGCGGCACAGGATAAAAGCCAGACCGGGCATGATGATGTACTGAGCAGCAGCGCCGATTAATACATCGGTGGGGCGCTTAAAGACTAAGATGAAATCTTCGGTGGTGAGCGTGGTGCCCATACCGAACATGATGACGCCTAACAGGAAGCTCAGGATGGAAATGCCGCCGGCTTTACCCAGGACCCACTTAAAAGCGTCCGGGAAGGTCATGCCCAAGATCAGGAACAAAACCGCCATCAAGCCGAAATACTTACCGATGGTTACGCATACTTTTTTCATAGTCATACCAAGATACCTCTTTCCCTTAAAAATATAATAACAAACTTGCGCTCAAGGCGCTTCTTACGGTGGCAGAGCCCCGTAAATTTGTATGTTGAAAGTTATTATATACAGTTTGTTATAAAAAAGCAAACAAAAAGTCACTTTTTTGTAAACATTTTTAAAAGCGAGCGTATTTTGTATACAAGGTTACAAAAAAATATGAAACAGATTTGACTTAAAACAATAAAAAGCTGGGCTTTTGTGTAAATTTTTGTTTGACAAGGCACACGTATCAGCTTATAATAGACGTAACTTGAAAGATAGAGGCGCGAGAAGCATCAGTACCCCGGGGAGAGGCATCGGCGAACCGGGAGAAAGGGCTATCGCCGAAGGGGGAAGGCAGGCATGCCCTCCAGCCTGGGCCGGCGGGGAAACCCGGCGGACTGTCGTCAGCGCTGCTGGCGGAGAGCTATCTCAACTATTTAGGTGCATTTAACTTGAACCGTTGGGATATGTCTCAACGGTTTTTTTATAAGCCGGTGCTTTTAAGTGGACTGAGTTTAACGCGGATGTTACTTTTTAATGCTTTAGTTGCAACAAGGTTACTTATAATGAAGAAAGGTGTGGCAAAGATGAGCAAGGTTTTGGTGAACGGCGCTTTAGGGCGCATGGGCAGCGAGGTGGTCCGGGCGGTCAATAACGCGGCGGATCTGGAACTGGTGGGCGGAGTGGATATCCATGGCGCCGGTAAGACAGTGCCGGGTAAGCAGGGCGCCCTGCCTGTCTATACGGATTTAGCAGAGGCGCTGGCGGCCACCCGGCCGGACGTGGTGGTGGACTTTACCCGGCCGGATGTGGTCATGGACGGTCTGCGCCTGATCTTGAAAGCAGGCGTGCATGCTGTGGTAGGCACCACAGGGTTTACCCCGGAACGCTTGGCCGAGGTTAAACAACTGGCCGAGGCTCATCACACGGCCGCCTTGATTGCGCCGAACTTTGCGCTGGGCGCCGTGGTGATGATGAAGCTGGCGGCGGAAGCGGCTAAATATTTTAGCGACGTGGAAATCATCGAGAAGCACCACGACCAGAAACTGGATGCTCCCAGTGGTACGGCTCTCTTAACGGCTCAGATGATTACCAAGGTGAGGACGGCCCACAAGCAGGGTCATCCGGAAGAGAAAGAAACCCTGGCCTCCGTGCGGGGCGGCGACGTAGAAGGCATCCGCATCCACAGTTTGCGTCTGCCGGGGTACGTAGCTTCCCAGGAAGTTGTCTTTGGCAGTCAGGGCGAGACCTTAAAGATTATCAATGACCCGGTGAACCGGGAATGTTATATGCCCGGCGTGCTCATGGGCTGCCGTAAGATTTTAGGGCGCCAGGGCCTGGTGTACGGTCTGGACCAGATCCTGGATTAAGGCAGCGCGCTGTCAACAGCTGATGCTGTGCTGCAATAATCGTGTCACTGCAAATGATATTGTCACAAAGAAATGAGGGAACATGATGCAAAAATACAATGTGGCCATCCTGGGCGCTACGGGCGCGGTGGGAAGCGAATTTATCAACCTGATCGAGGAACGGGATTTTCCTTTTAACGAACTGCGGCTGCTGGCTTCTAAACGCAGTGCCGGCACCAAGCTTACCGTCAAGGGTAAAACTTATACGGTGGAAGAAGCTACCCCGGCTTCTTTTAAGGGCATGGATATCGCCCTCTTTGCCGGCGGCAGCATCTCCAAGGAATTTGCGCCTTACGCTGTCAAGGCCGGCGCGGTGGTCATCGATAACTCCAGCACTTTCCGCATGGATCCGGACGTACCTTTGATCGTGCCGGAGATTAATCCTCAGGCCATCCTGAAACACCACGGCATCATTGCTAATCCTAATTGTTCCACCATCATCATGATGATGGCTTTAAAACCTTTATACGACCTGGCCCGGATCAAGCGGATTGTGGTCAGCACTTATCAGGCGGTGAGCGGCGCCGGCAAAGAAGGCATCGACGAGCTTACCGATGAGACCAGGGCTTACAGCGAGGGCAAAGAGATGGTACCTCATATCCTGCCTTCCGCCAGCCTGGCCAAGCATTTTCCCATCGCCTTCAACCTGATCCCGCAGATTGATGTCTTCCTGGATAACCTTTATACCAAGGAAGAGATGAAGATGGTCAACGAGACCCGCAAGATTTTTGACGACCAGAGTATCCGCATCACGGCTACCACGGTACGGGTGCCCGTCTACCGCAGCCACAGTGAAAGCGTGAACGTGGAATTTGAGCACGACCTGGACCTGGCGGAGATGCGGCAGGCCCTGGCTCATTTCCCCGGGGTACAGGTCATGGACGAACCTAACGAGCAGGTTTATCCCATGCCTTTATACACCAGCGGCAAGAATGACTGTTACGTAGGCCGGCTGCGCCGGGATGAGTCTAATCCTAACACCTTTAACTTCTGGGTGGTGGGCGACCAGATTCGCAAAGGCGCGGCTCTGAACGCGCTGCAGATTGCGGAAGTGATGATTAAGAACGGCTGGCTGCAGAAAAAATAAACAGCCGGCGTGGTCAAGAAGGGTCAGATGAGGGGACCCGGAGCAGGGAAGGAAACTAAAGATGAAGATTATCGTACAGAAATTCGGCGGCACCTCCGTGAATTCGGAAGCGGCCCGCCAGGCGGTGACGAAAAAAGTACAGCAGGCCCTGGCCAAAGGCTTCAGCCCCGTGGTGGTGGTTTCCGCCATGGGCCGGAAGGGCCAGCCTTACGCCACGGATACTTTGATCACCACCCTGAAGGAAAATAATTTGTCCGTCCATGCCCGGGAGCTGGACCTGATGATGTGCTGCGGCGAGATTATCAGCGCCTGCATCATGGCGGCCACCCTGCAAAAAGTAGGGCTGAACGCCTGCGCCTTAACCGGCGGCCAGGCCGGCATCGTGACGGACTCCCAGTACGGCGCCGCCCGTATCAAGACCATCCACACGGAAGCGCTGCTGAATCTGCTCAACGCGGATATCATTCCCGTGGTGTGCGGCTTTCAGGGACAGACGGAAAATAACGCCAAGTTCACGACCCTGGGCCGGGGCGGCAGCGATACCACGGCGGCAGCTTTAGGCGCCGCCTTGAACGCTGAGGTGGTGGAGATTTACACCGATGTGGAAGGTATCATGACCGCCGATCCGCGGCTGGTAAAAGATGCCAGCCTGCTGGACCGGGTTTCCTACGGCGATGTGTGCCAGATGGCCCATCAAGGCGCTAAGGTCATTCATCCCCGGGCCGTGGAAATCGCCATGGCTAAAAATATTCCCCTGCTCATCAAGTCTACTTTCAGCGACGCGCCCGGCACGCTCATCACCAATCCGGTGTGCTTTACCGGCGGTGAAGCCCAGATTAACGAGAAGAGCGCCAGCGGCGTGACTTCCATTACCGGTATTGCCCAGTTCCGGGTAACGCTGACGCCGGAGGAGCCGGCCAAAGGCCAGGCCCTCTTTGCGGATTTGGCGGAGGCCGGCATCAGCGTCGGCTGCCTGAACCTGTCCGAGACTTTGGCTATGTTCGCCGTCTACGACGACAAGGTGGCGCCTACCAAGAAACTGCTGGCGGAACGCCAGTTCTCCTTTGTCTGCAACGAACATTGCGCCAAGGTTAGCGTGGTGGGCAGCTGCATGGAAGGCGTGCCCGGTTACATGGCTAAGTTCGTCAGTGCGCTGACGGCCAACAAGATTGGTATCCTGCAGACGGTGGACAGCGATGTGACCATCTCCGCGGTGATTAAGGACCAGTACGAGAAAGCAGCGGTCAACGCTTTGCATACGGCTTTTAAGTTAGGTTAAGCCGGGAGCCGGATCTTAAGTAAATCTACCGCAGCTTTGCCGCCGGTGGGCTTGTGCTTTTAGTTTTTAAGTGACAAAATTTACATAGTAGAGGTACTTTCAGTCAGAAAAGGAGTGTTAAGATGAAGAACCCGTATTTTGGCAGATTATTAACAGCAATGGTGACGCCTTTCGCCCAGGACGGCAGCGTCAATTATAAGGCGGCCTGCGATCTGGCCGAGTGGCAGATCAACCACGGCACCGATGCCCTGGTGGTGTGCGGCAGCACCGGCGAAGCGGCGACCATGTCCATGGAAGAAAGATTGGAACTGTACCGTCAGGTCATCAAGAGAATCAACAAGCGGGTGCCGATTATCGTAGGCACCGGCACAAACAGCACCAGCAGCACCATCGAGGCTACTCGTCTGGCGGCCGAGGTGGGTGTGGACGGCGTGCTGGTGGTGGGTCCCTATTATAATAAGCCTACCCAGGAAGGTTACTACCAGCATTTTGCCGCGGTGGCAAAGAGCACCACGCTGCCGATTATCGTTTATAACGTGCCCGGACGCACCGGCGGCAACATTGCCCCGGCGACGGTTGCCAGACTGGCCCGGGATTTTAAAAATATCGTAGCCATTAAGGAAGCAGCCGGTAACGTGGACCAGGTAGCAGAATTGTACCGGACCTTACCGCCGGACTTTACCATTTACAGCGGCGACGATATCCTCATCCTGCCCTTCATGTCCGTAGGCGCTACCGGTCTGGTGTCCGTGCTCAGCAACCTGGGCGGCAAACTCCTGAACGACGTGATGAACGCCTATCAGGCTGGCAAGGTGCAGGAAGCGGCTTACTTTAACTCCAAGATGGTGCCGGTGGCTCATGCCATGTTCATCGAGACCAATCCTATCCCCGTGAAAGCGGCCGTAACTTTGGTGACCGGTATTGATGCCGGACAGCCCCGGCTGCCCTTGACTCCGCTCAGCGCTCCGGCTTTGGCAAAACTCAAGGAAGTCCTGAAAGACAGTAAATTGATGCGCTAATAATTCTGGCGCCGGTCTGCTTAAGGCCGGCGCTATTTTTTTTACGGACAGACGCGGCTAAAAGTGGTAAAATAAAGACCGGATGGAATTTTGTTTTGTAAGCGTGGCCGCGATGGAAAGTTGTAATTTACATTATATCTTGGTCCTTGGCTTGGCGGTTTGCGTTTTACAATTTTAGCTTGAGCGTTTCCTTGAGGTTAAGGAGGTTCCTGTGCATTCTAAAATTTGGCTGGCCCTGGCGCCGTTCCTGGTCTATGTCCAGGTGGCTGCGGCCGGTATCATCACGGAAGGACCGCTGACCAGGGCGGACTTCTGGGTACAACATAATCCGGACGGCGAAAAGTTAATCCTGGACGCTGCCGGGATCAAAGCGTATAACGAGCAGGTCTTACAGAGCGGCCAGCATCTGGCGGTGGTGGACCTGGCTACTTTTCCGCAGCTGCTGGACGGGGCGGCGGTAAAAAAGACCCTGACCAATTATAATTATCTGCGGGTACCGCTCTACGCCCACGGTAAACTTTTCACGGCGGCGGATCAGGCGAAGCTGAAAGCGCTGACGGACCCTGGCACCATCCCGCCGGTAGTGGTAACCCGTTACGGCGTGGCGGTACAGCACAGTTCCCTGCGCAACCTGCCCCGGGAAGAGGGCCTGTACGAGGAAGCAGACGACCATTACTACGACGACCTGCAGGAGACGGTGGTGGAACCGGGCGAACCGGTAGCTATCCTGCACGCGTCTAAGGATCATCAATATTTTTACGTGCAGATGTATAACGTGCGGGGCTGGCTGTTGCAAAAAGACGTGGCCTTAACCACCAGGGAGCACTGGCTCACCTATGTGCAGCCGGACAAATTTATCCAGGTGGTGGACAAGGATTACCAGGTGCCGGGACCGGCGGGCAAAGTCTTTTACCTGATGGGAGCCCGGATGCGCCTGGAAAAAAAAGATAACAAACATTACACCGTGCTCCTGCCGTACCGGAACCAGTTTGGCCGGCTGGAGGAACAAGCGGTGAACCTGCCTAAGACGGCGGCGCTTCATGAGGGCTATCTGCCCTATACAGCCAACAACGTGGTGCGTCAGGCCTTTAAGTTTTACGGCAATCCCTACGGCTGGGGCGGCAGTTTCCGCAGCGTGGATTGTTCCAGCCTGGTCGGGTCGGTGTACAAGACGATGGGCGTTATCCTGCCCCGGAACTCGGACCAGCTGCGCCGTTGTCCTTTAGGCGGACGCCTGGATTTAGCCGGAGCCAGCCATGAGCAGCGGCAGCTGTTATATCAGGACCTGCGTCCCGGCGCTACCATCCATATGCCGGGTCATGTGATGCTGTATCTGGGCCAGGTGGACCAGAAGCCCTATGTGATCCATGCCGCCAGCAGCTACTACGAACCGGGGGCGGCTACCGGCGCCCACGCGACCCAGTTTAAGCTGCACGGTCAGCCCTGGCATAAAGTTTATGTGCGCAAGGTGCTGGTCAGCGATTTGGCTTTGCACGGCCGGGACGGCAAAATTTTTGCGGACCGGGCCACCAGCGTCCGGGATTATGACTTGCAGGATTTTCCGGCGGCGGCCGCTCAGAACAAGTTGGCAGTAAGCAGCGCCGGTGTAGTACAAGCGGCAGCACAGCTGCCTACTAAAAAGTAAAGCGAGGTACCTAGCATGAAACACTTACACAAGATATGCGTCCTGACGGCGCTGAGTTTAGCGTGGGCCCTGCCGGCCTGGGCCGGGATCGTGGCCACGGGACCTTTGACCACGGCGGAGTACTGGACTAAACGTAATCCTGCCGGCAACATGCTGATCTTAAACACGGCGGAAGTACAGGCTTTTAATAAAAAAGTCCGTCAGACATCCCCGGAGATGGTGGACCTGGCCAATCTGCCGGCGCAAATTAACGGCGCGCCCCTGAAGACCGCCCTCCTGAATTACAGCGTGCTGAACGCTACGCAGTACGTGAAAGGCCATGTGGCAGACGAGAAGTATAAAAACCTCTTGAAGAAATTGACCAACGCCAACGCGGTGCCGGCCCTGATCAAGCCCCGGTATGCCGTGGTGACCCAGCGGGCCAATATCCGCACTTTGCCCACGGACCTGGGCATGTTTGACACAGCTACGGACACGTACTACGACAACCTGCAGGAAACAGCCATCGACCCCGGCGAACCGGTGGCGATTTATCATAGCAGCAGCAACGGTCAGTTCTACTATGTGCAGAGCTACAACTACCGGGGCTGGCTCAATAAATACGCTTTGGGTTTGACGGATAAGGCCACCTGGCTCAAGTTCGTGCAGCCCCAAAGATTCCTGGTGGTCACGGGCAAGGAATACCAGGTGCCCGTAGGCAAACAGCTGCAGTATTACCAGCAGGGTTCCCGTATCCTCTACGACGGTGAGCAGAACGGTAAACATCTGGTGACGGTGCCGGAGCGGAGCGTCAAGGGCCAGCTGGTCCTGACCCGGCGGGAACTGGCTAAAAGCAGCAATCTCAGCTTGGGCTATCTGGACTATACCGAGAATAATATTATCCGGGAAGCCTTTAAGTTTTACGGCAACGAATACGGCTGGGGCGGGCTGTTGAACAGCGTGGATTGCTCCTCCCTGGTGGCGGATGCCTACCGGACCTGCGGTATCGAACTGCCCCGTAACGCCCGGCAGCAAAAAGTCACCGCCGGTTTGAATATGGATTTGACGCCGCTGAACCATGAGCAGCGCTTTGCCGCTTTCCGCAAACTGAATCCCGGTTCTACCATCCATCTGGGCAAGACCCATGTGATGATCTTCTTAGGTATGCTGAACGGCCAGCCGTATGTGCTTCACGCCAGCAGCAGTTATTATGATAACGGCCAGAAGATTTACGTCCGCAAGGTGCTGGTCAGCGACCTGAACCTGCACAATAAGAACGGTTATACTTTCTTTGACGCGGTGGATAACTGCCGCACCTTTGAATAAGCGCCGGTTTGTCCGGTGTTAAAGTGAGAGCAGGCCTAAGTTTTCCCGGGCGCGTGCCGCCCGGGATCAGTATGAATTTCGAGGTGTCTTGATGAGTAAAAAATTAACTTTGCAGGTAGCGTCTTTTGCCAGGGCGGATTATGCCCGGGCCGACGCCGTTTTAATCCTGGCAGGAGCACAATGTCTGCCGTTTTTAGGTAAGACCGGTCTGCCGGTGGCCCTGAAAAAAGCAGTGGCGGCCGCAAGTAAACAGGAAGCACAGGTAACCGGCGCCGGAAAGCTGACCAGCCTGCTGGTGCCGGTGGGTAAAAAATTAATAAAGGTGGTCATCGCCGGTCTGGGTACGGAAGGTACCGCAACGGAGCTGCGTAAGGCTGCCGGTGCTGCCATCCGTACTTTGCAGGAGGGCAGCTACGCCACGGCGGTAGTAGTTGCGCCGCTGCTTTTAGAAGCGGCGCCGGCCGCTTCTTTGCAGGCCGTCCTGGAAGGTTTGGAACTGGGCAACTATGAGTTTAATGTCTACAAGTCTCAGGCTCAGCAGCCGCAACCTTTGGCGGTGACGGTGCTGACGGCCGCCAGGAACAGCCGCCGCACTTTAAAGGAAGCCCGGATTATCGCGGACAGCATCAACTATGTGCGGGAACTGGTGAACGAGCCCGGTAATATCTTGAATCCGGAAGTTTTTGCCGAGGAAGCGAAGATCGTGGCTAAGGATTATCATCTGGCCATCGAGGTCCTGGATGAACACCAGCTGGTCCATAAACATATGGGGGCGTTGCTGGCCGTAGGTCAGGGCAGTCTGCATCCCTCCTGCCTGATCACCTTGACTTATAACGGGGGCGGGGACAAACCTTTCTTAGCCCTGGTCGGCAAAGGCATTACCTTTGACAGCGGCGGTATCTCTTTAAAACCCGATGACAACATGGGCGAGATGAAGGACGATATGACCGGCGCCGGGGATGTGTTAGGTGCCCTGCGGGCCATTGCGGCTTTAAAGCTGCCGGTGAACGTGCTGGGTATCATGGCCTGCGCCGAAAATATGCCCGGCGGCAGCGCCCAGCGTCCCGGTGATATTGTGAAGAGCGCCAGCGGCAAGACCATTGAAGTTATTTCCACCGACGCGGAAGGACGCATGGTTCTGGCGGATGCGGTATGGTACGCCGGTTATCTGGGCGCCGCCAAGGTGGTGGACATTGCTACCCTGACCGGTGCGGTCAGCGTGGCTTTAGGCAAAGAGACCAGCGCCATCATCAGTAACGATGACCAGCTGGCTGAGGCCATCAAGGACAGCGGCGCCAGGGTGGGCGAAAGCTGGTGGCAGCTGCCCAGTCTGCCGGATTTAGCGGCGGCTATCAAGAGCGATGTGGCCGATGTGAAGAACAGCGCCGGTCGTCCCGGCGGCTGCATCACTGGCGGTCTCTTTATCGGCAGCTTTGTGAAAAAAGATCTGCCCTGGGCCCATCTGGACATCGGCGGTACTTCTACCGCCACCAAGACCAGCGGCCATATTGTCCAGGGCGGTACCGGTTTTGGTACGGCTACCCTCATCGAACTGGCCCGGAGTTTAGCATGAGCCTGGTAGATGTGCATCTGCACAGTACGTTTTCCGACGGTGTCTATACGCCTGCCCAGCTGGTGGAGCAGGCGGCAGCGGCTCAGCTTACCGTCATCGCCCTGACGGATCATGATACCTTGAACGGTATCCCGGAATTTTTTGCCGCCGGGAAAAAGGCCGGCCTGCAGGTTCTGCCCGGTGTGGAACTGGGCAGTCAGGTTGGAGGGGCGTCCGTCCATATCCTGGGTTACGGGGTCAGGCCTGATAACGAGCCGCTTTTAACTAATATGCTGCGGCTCAGGCACGCCCGGGAAACCCGGCTGCAGAAAATTTTAGGCAAGTTAAAGGAACACGGCATCCTGGTCCAGGTGGAAGAATGCGATCCCCGGAACCGGGACGTGGGCCGTCCTCATGTGGCCAAGGCCATGGTGGCTAAGGGTTATGTGCAGAGCGTGCAGGAAGCTTTTGACAAATATCTGGGCCGGGGCAAACCTTGTTACGTGCCTCAGCCGAAGCTGACGCCCCTGGAAGCGGTACACCTGCTTCATGGCGCCGGCGGTGTGGCGGTCCTGGCCCACCCGGAGGAAGTAGGAGACCGGGAGCTGATCACCAGCATTTTCGCCACGGTACCTCTGGACGGTCTGGAAGTTTATCATCCTTCCGCCCGGAACGTAAGCGGCGCCTTCCAGTATTGGCAGGATTTTGCCGCCGCCAGGGGCAAATTTATTACCGGCGGCAGCGATTTTCACGGCCATGCCGACAGATACCCTACCCATTTGGGCGAATTTGCGGTACAATCAGGGTGGTTAGAGAAATTCTGGCAGCAGCCAGTCATTAAAAATTTTTTACGCTAAGGGGAAATCATGGAAGTAGTTGCCTTTGTGGGACCCAGCGGCAGCGGTAAAAGTCACCGCGCCATCGGCGTCGCCCACGACAATAATTGTGAGGCCATCATCGACGATGGTCTCCTCATCGAGGGGGCCAAGATCCTGGCCGGCACCTCCGCCAAAAGTGAAACCAGCCGTATCAACGCCGTGCGTCGCGCTATCTTTATGGAAGACAGTCACGCCTCGGAGGTACGGGAGGCTTTAGCTTTGTCCGATATCCACCGGCTGCTGATCATCGCTACCAGCGACAAGATGATTGAAAAGATCATCCACCGCCTGGTGCTGCCCGAACCTGTCAAGACGGTGTACATCACCCAGATTGCCACCAAGCAGGAAATCAAGAGCGCCAAAAAAGCCCGCCTTAAATACGGCAAGCATATCGTGCCCGTACCTACGGTGGAGTTAAAACAACATTTCAGCGGCTATTTTGCCGACCTGCCTTATAATTTATTTTCCCGCAACAAGCACCAGACCGGCGGCGCCTTCCGTTCTATCGTCCGGCCTCAGTTTAGTTACTACGGCAGCCTGTTGATCTCGGACTACGTGATCGAGGACATCATCAACCTGATCATGAAAAAGGTCCTGGCCGTGGCCCATGTGAATTATATCCATGTACGCCGGCGCAGCGATGCCCGGGGCATTTCCGTCCATGTGGAACTGGTGTTATACTACGGCGTGCAAATTTTTGAGGTCAGCCGTCTCTTACAAAAAAAGATTAAAAGCAAGATTGAATACATGACGGCTATGCAGGTGAACAAGGTAAATATTTCCATCCGCAGTTTGGTGTTAAGACAGTAGGGAACAAACTTTTCCCAAACTTACCCAAAAGTTAACTTAACTTAACTAAACTTAACTTAACCACCGGGGTGAGAGGGTCAATTGTAAGACTTTTTGGTCTGCAAGCCGCTCCTTTCCTGGGGAGGAGAGGGTGAGAAGGTGTTTGGGGTAAAAGTCCCCAGAAAAAAATTATAATCTCGTAAGTAAAAATAAACACTTTTACCCCTTTCTGCCTCTCACCTTCTCCCAACCAGTCAGCGAGCGTTGAGACGGCCTTTTAACCTGTAAATTCGTCCTTCTCTTTTTGCCGGGAGGTTTTTTAATTTCGGTAATAATTTTTAATCATAATGGTAAAACACGGATACAAATTTTTCTGGAGCATAAAAAAATCCGTCCCGCATGTTTCCTTTTAGGAAATCCTGCGGGACGGAACTTTTTTATGTGTTTAATTTTCAGGAGGAATCTTATCTGCCAGGGGGTTTGTTTCCGCGGCATCCTTCTGGCCGAAGACGAAAGCCGGGGAGGGATAATAAAATTCGCAGTGCTCAAAGGCGATGGCTTCGGTGGCAAATCTTTTCAGGATGGCCAGGGAGGTCCGCTCCTCGAAATCAATCAGGTTGTCCTTGTTGATATCGGCGTCTTCCACGATGACCAGCAGGTAGCCTTTCACTTCCGGCGCATCCGGGGGAACCTGGCTGCGGTCTAACGGCATGGCGGGCACGATGGTCAACCGGCCGATCAGTCTGTTCAAACCGTCATATAACTTGGCCCGGAAAAAATTCGTAAATAAGGTCCGGGCAACTTTTAAACTATACACACCAACATCTTGTGCCATAAGGTACACATCCTTTACTAAATTATTTTCTTTTTTATCTTAGCACACTTTCCGGGAAAGCGCAAAACTATTAAAAAGTGTAATATAATATACACTTCGAATAGTGTATACAATATATTTTTCACAAATACCTCACAGGTAGCAGGAATTTGCGTGGAAGTGGCGAACAAAACAGTAACGATAAGTGATGGCATAAGTGTTTGTCCAAAGGCTCGAGGGGAGCTGGTGAAACCCATCACTATAAAAGGAGGATGTGTAGAGATGAAAAAACTATTGGCATTTCTGATGGCTATCCTGGTTTTCGGCACGATGCTGGCTGGTTGCGGCGGCGGTGGCGACAAGAAAGCTGCTGCTCCGGCTGCTGGTGACAAGAAGTTTATCAACATTGCTACCGGCGGTACTGCTGGTACGTACTTCCCTCTGGGCGGCGCGCTGGCTGATATTTTGAACAAGAACGTGAAGGGCGCTAATGCCTCCGCTCAATCTACGGGTGCTTCCGTGGCTAACGTTAACCTGCTGAAAGAGGGCAAGGTTGATCTGGCCTTTATCCAGAACGATATTGCTTACTATGCCGCTAACGGCACAGAAATGTTCAAAGACAAAAAAGTCGGCAACCTGAAAGGTATCTGCACCCTGTATCCTGAAACCATTCAGATCGTCGCACTGCAAGATTCCGGTATCAAGACCGTTGCCGATTGCAAAGGCAAACGCGTAGCCGTCGGCGCTGCTGGTAGCGGCACTGAAGCTAACGCCCGTCAGATCCTGGAAGCTTATGGTATTACCTACAAAGACATTAAGGTTCAGTACCTGTCCTTCGCCGAAGCAGCTAACGCCCTGAAAGATGGCAACGTTGATGTGGCCTTCGTAACCGCTGGTCATCCGACCGCAGCTATTCAGGATATCGCTACTCAGCACAAGATCGTGTTACTGCCTGTTGATCCTGCTAAGGCTGATGCTTTGATCGCTAAGTATCCTTTCTATACCAAGCTGGTCATCAAGGCTAAGACTTATACCAATCAGGACGCCGATGTTAACGCCGTTGCCGTTCGTTGCATGATCGCCGCAACCGACAAGATGGATGCCGACACTGGTTATGCAGTTGTAAAAGCCCTGTATGGCAACCTGGACCGTATGAAACAAGCTCACGCAGTAGCAGCCGGCATTGCTAAGAGCAATGGCCAGAGCGGTATGTCTATCGCTTTGAACGCTGGTGCTGAAAAGTTCTTCAAAGAGAAATAAGCAGTAGGATAGAGATTAGTAGTGATGGTTGTGCAAAGTGGCCGGACATCGAACTTTTTCGGCGTCCGGCCTTTCTTTAAGAAAGTATTTATAGCGGCTCTTGTCCTTTTGGCGTTTTTTTTGGTGTGGTATGCCCGGAATCTGGTCTTAGTCCTGGAACCTGAGGGTGGTTTAGAGAGACAAAGCATGACTACCCGTCCAGGTGACGAATGGTATTTAACTTATACCCATTCTGTGCAGCGGACACCCGTGTGGGAGTATTTTCGGGTGAACGGCGCTAATGACCAAACCATGACTCATACCGTGTATTCATCTTTAGGAGTTGGCTTACCATACGCTCCTTCAGAAGGAAAATATCATTGGTCAAAAGAGGGGCGTTTTGATTTGGAAATGAACAGACCGTTCAAGTCTGTTAAATTGAGGACTGCTGTCCAGGCCATGCATAAGTTTGTCCATCACGGACAGGTTTATGATTTATGCGGGTTGTACGGACAGGGGACTCTGGTGGAAGTCAAGGTTGAGCCCAGGTACCAGCTGTGGCTGGAGGAACTGGGTGCCTGAAGGGGGTTACCGCTATGGCGGAAAATGAAGAAAAGAAGGTAGTCGCGCAGACCGAGCCGGAAGTAGACGAAAAGGTCATGTCTGCCGATGAAGTGCTGAAAAAGTACGATAAAGAATCTGATAAACGTACTTTGACCGGCACCTGGAATCATATTATCAATGTTATCTGTATCGCATTTGCTCTCTTTCAGTTGTACACGGCCATCTTTGGCGTGCTGGATGCGGCGCTGCAACGTGCCATCCATCTGGCCTTCGGCCTGTCGCTGATTTATCTGCTGTATCCGGCCCGCGCCAAGTGGTCCCGGACCAGCATGCATCCTTTGGATTTAGCGTTTGCTATCGTCAGTGCTGCCTGCTGTATGTACATCGTGGTGGAGTATGATCAACTGGTGCTACGTGCCGGGTTGAATACTGATTTTGATATGTACATCGCCTTGATCGGTACCATCCTGGTCATCGAGGCCGCCCGCCGTACGGTAGGCTGGCCCATGGTGCTGGTGGCTTTAGTGTTTATCCTGTACGCGCTCTTCGGACCGTACATGCCGGGACTGTTAGCCCACCGTGGCGTAGGTTTCGGCGAGCTGGTCGGCCATCTGTATTATACGACCGAAGGTATTTTTGGTACGCCTTTGGGCGTCTCGTCCACCTTTATTTACTTGTTCATTTTGTTTGGTGCTTATCTGGAATCTACCGGCCTGGGCAAGTTCTTCATTGATCTGGCCAACTCGGTAGCCGGTTGGGCCAGCGGCGGTCCGGCGAAAGTTGCCGTCCTGTCTTCCGGCCTGATGGGTACCGTGTCCGGTTCTTCCGTGGCCAACGTGGTTGGTACCGGTTCTTTCACCATTCCGATGATGAAGAAATTAGGTTACCGTAAAGATTTCGCCGGCGCCGTCGAAGCAGCTGCTTCCACCGGTGGCCAGTTGATGCCTCCTGTCATGGGCGCCGCCGCCTTCCTGATGGCGGAGTTCATCGGTATTCCTTACATTCAGGTAGTCAAGGCCGCCGTTATCCCGGCTATCCTCTATTATGCCGGTGTGTGGCTGGGCGTGCATTACGAAGCTCAGAAGTACGGCCTCAAAGGTCTGCCCCGGGAACAGCTGCCTAAGTTAGGTAAATTGTTTACGGAAAAGTTCCATCTGGCAATTCCTCTGGTCGTCATTGTTTACTTGCTGGTTACCGGTTATACTCCCATGCGTGCAGCCCTGTGGGCGATTTTTCTGACCCTGGTGTGCTGCTGCCTGAGAAAATCTACCAGGATTAAACCGAGAGATGTGGTTGATGGTTTGATCAACGGTTCCAAAGGCGTGCTGGGCGTACTGATTGCCTGCGCTACCGCCGGTATCATCATCGGCGTGGTCACCAAGACCGGCGTAGGTTTGAAGTTAGGTACGGCGCTCCTGGATTTAGCCGGCGGCAACCTGCTCTTTACCATGTTCTTCACCATGATTACTTCGTTGATCCTGGGCATGGGCGTTCCTACCACGGCTAACTACGTTATCACTTCCACCATTGCCGCGCCGGCGCTGCTGCAACTGCAGGTGCCGGTACTGGCTGCGCATATGTTCGCCTTCTACTTTGGTATCGTGGCGGACGTGACGCCGCCTGTGGCCCTGGCTGCTTATGCGGGCGCCGGTATTTCCGGCGGCAACCCCATGAAGACGGGCGTTAATGCGGCTAAACTGGCCATCGCCGGTTTCATCGTGCCTTACATTTTCGTTATGTCTCCGGAACTGCTGATGGTTAATGCTACCGTCGGCAAAGTTTTGATGAGCATGTTTACGGCTATCATCGGTATGTGGGGCGTGTCCGTCAGCATGATCGGTTACTGTTCCAACCTGCTGAATCCTATCCAGAGAATCTGCTTCTTTATCGGCGGTCTGCTGCTGATTGATCCCGGTACCATGACCGATATTATCGGTATCGTGGTCCTGGTACTGTGCTACCTGTGGCAGCGTCATAACAAGAAAGGCCATCTGGAAAGTCACGATGACTAATTAAGCAGCCTTTGCTGGCAGCCGGTTTAAAAGTTTGGCTGAGTTTTTGCAGCGCTTCCCCTGAGGGGGAGGCGCTTTTTTTGTATGTAAATAGGAAAAAGTTTGTGAATTTGAGGGTAAACAATTGTTTTTCCCGCGGAAGTATTGTATAATTACAGCAGAGTTAAAGTGCGGCTAATAAAGAAATTTATTATTTATTAAATGTGCGGAAATTAAAAAAAATTGGAGGTGTATTTTTTTTGGAAAAAAATACAAAAAAATTATTAGTCATCCCTTTGGGTGGTTTAGGTGAAATCGGCAAGAACATGACGGCCTTCCGTTATGGCGAGGATATCATCCTCATTGATGCCGGCCTGAAGTTCCCTGAGGATGATATGTTGGGTATAGATTTGGTGATACCTGATATTACTTATCTGGTGGAGAACCGGGATAAGATTAAGGGTATCTTTTTAACGCATGGTCATGAAGACCATATCGGCGCTTTGCCCTATGTCCTGCGTGAGATTAACGTACCGGTGTACGGTACAGCTTTAACTCTGGGAATCTTGCAGGGAAAACTGGACGAAGCCCATGTCAGCGGCAATAATTTACATGTGATTAAGCCCGGTGACCGGATTCGCGCCGGCGTATTCAAGCTGGAATTCATGCGGGTTAACCACAGTATTCCGGATTCTATCGCCATCGCTATCCATACGCCGGTAGGCCTAGTAATCCACACCGGCGACTTTAAGATTGACCAGACGCCGGTAGACGGCCAGGTGACGGATTTTGGCCGCTTTGCCGAATACGGCAATCAGGGTGTGCTGCTGCTGTTAGCGGATAGCACCAACGCCGAGCGCCCCGGTTTTACCCCCAGCGAAAAGATGGTGGGTAAGACTTTTGATGAAGAGTTTGGTACGGCCAAGAACCGTATCATCGTGGCTACCTTCTCGTCTAACGTGCACCGTATCCAGCAGATCATGGAGTCGGCGGCTAAATACAAACGCAAGGTGGCAGTCATCGGCCGCAGCATGGTTAACGTGGTCGGTATCGCCATGAAGTTAGGCTATCTGAAAGTTCCGGACGGTCAGTTGATCGATATCGATGACGCCCACAACTATCCCAATAATAAACTGGTACTGGTGTGCACCGGCAGCCAGGGCGAGCCCATGAGCGCGCTGACCCGCATGGCCATGAGCGACCATCGCAAGGTCATCATCGTGCCGGGCGATACCATCATCATTTCCGCTTCGCCGATTCCCGGCAACGAAAAGATGGTGTCCCGCTCCATCGATGCTTTGCTGCAGCTGGGTGCGGACGTGATTTACGAAAAGGCTAACGGTGTCCATGTATCCGGCCACGGCAGCCAGGAAGAGTTAAAGTTGATGCACAACCTGGTGCGTCCCAAGTTCTTTATCCCTGTTCACGGCGAATACCGGCATCTGGTTAAGCATGCTAAATTAGCTGAAAGCCTGGGTATGCCCAAGGAAAATATCTTGATCGCCGAGAACGGCGCCGTCATCGAGGTGACGCCGGACAAGATTGCGCTCAACGGTCATGTACAGGCGGGCAAGGTCCTGATTGACGGTCTGGGTGTAGGCGACGTAGGCAATATCGTGCTGCGGGACCGCAAACAGCTGTCCCAGGATGGCGTGATTATCGTGGTCATGGCCATGGATAAGGCCAGCGGCCGGATTGAATCCGGTCCGGATCTGGTATCCCGCGGTTTCGTGTACGTGCGGGAATCCGAGGACCTGATGGATGAGGCCCGGGCCAAGATTGTCAACGTCTTAAATAAATGTGAAGACGACAATGTGAAGGAATGGTCCACCATTAAGGGCAACGTGCGGGACGCCCTGGGCAAGTTCTTGTTTGAAAAGACCCGCCGGAGACCGATGATCCTGCCGATCATCATGGAAATTAACTGAGGTGTTGGAAGTGACTCGAGCTGTAAGGGATACCATTGAATCCGGTACCGGCAAAACTCCATATCGAAAGACGGAACTGCTGGGTATCGTGTTGGTGGCCCTGGCGGTTTTTCTGGGTGCGTCATATTTCGGGCTGTCTACGGGCAGCCTGGGCGCCTTCCTGAATAAAATTATGCGGTACGCCTTAGGACTGGGAGCGCTCTTTGCGCCCCTGGTTCTCTTTGTCCTGGGGGCCGGGCTCATCCTGGCACACCGGAACCTGCTCTTAACCTGGGGCTTTGTGGCTGCCGTGCTGTTTATGGTGTGCGTGCTGGGTATTATCCATCATGTGTTTGTACCTGTGGGGGAGGAACTGTTCCCGGAACAGTTGCCCGCTGGAGGCGGACTTATTGGCGGCCTGGTCCTGATGCTGTTGCGGAAGGTGGCCGGTTCAGTAGGTGCGCTTCTTTTGCTTTGCGCCGGTATCCTGGTGAGCATCGTGCTGACCGGGAAAATTTCTTTGCGCTCGGCTTCGACCAAAGCCGGTGATAGTTTTAAACGCATCACCAGCCACAAGATTTTTTCGCCGGAGTACGAAGAGGAAGAGCCGCCGGCAGCGGCAACGGAAATCCCGGTAGCGCCGCCCTCTGCTCCGGAGCAGCCCAATGTGTACGAGCAGGATGAGTTTGCCGATTACACGGAAGGAATTAAGAAAACCGGCCTCTTTAAACATATTTTAAATTTAGGCCATGAGAAGGAAAGAACAATCACCGTACCGGCGGAGACGGTAGCGCCGGAGTCCCCGGACGCGGAGACGGCTAACCGGAAACCTTTGACGCCGGTGTATGCAGAAAAACCGGAGATCGTGGTCCTGCGGCCCCGGGCGGCGGAAGTTCCCGGCGCTGAACCTGCGGCGGCCGGTGTGTCCGGTCCGGTGATTAAAAATTTTGATGATGAGCGTGAGACCGCGGAGACGGTGGCGGGAACAGCAGAGACTGCAAGTGCTAATCCGGCAGCGACTGCTAGCGGTACTAACGGCACGGAGCCTGGCGCCGGGGAAACTGCGGCATCTGGCTCAGCGGCTGCAACAAGTACTGCTGACAGCACCGTGGCCAAGACCGGAACTGCTACAACTGGTAAAAAGAAGAGCAGCCATTACCGGCTGCCGCCTTTAAGCCTGTTAAAAACCGTGGTCAAGCCTCGCAGTAAAGATTACGAGGCGGATATTCAGAAACAATGTGCCATCCTGGAACAGACCCTGGCGGATTTTAAAGTCCATGCCCAGGTGGTTCATGTGACCCGTGGGCCATCCGTCACCAGGTTCGAGTTGGAACCGGCGCCGGGCGTAAAAGTCAGCTCGGTGGTGAACCTGGCGGACGATATCGCTTTGCGGTTAGCCGCTTCCGGCGTGCGTATTGAAGCGCCCATCCCCGGCAAGGCGGCCATCGGCATCGAGGCGCCTAACATCAAGACGGAACCCGTCACTTTCAAGGAAGTGGTGGACTGCAAGGAACTGCGCGGCAACACGGACAAGCTCTGCGTGGGTCTAGGCCGGGATATTGCCGGCAACGTGATCTGCTGCGACCTGTCCAAGATGCCCCATCTGCTGGTAGCAGGTTCTACCGGTTCCGGTAAATCCGTGTGCATCAATACCATCATCGCCGGCATCTTGTATAAGGCCTTGCCGGAGGAAGTTAAATTTATCCTGGTGGACCCCAAGGTGGTGGAGCTGACCAATTACAACGGCATCCCGCACCTGTTGGTGCCCGTGGTGACGGATCCCAAGAAAGCCGCTTCGGCCTTACACTGGGCGGTAGCGGAGATGGAACGGCGCTATAAAGTGTTCGCGGATAATCATGTGCGCGACATGAACAGTTATAACCGGCAGGCCGAGGAGGCCATGCCGTACATCGTTATCATCATCGACGAGTTGTCGGACCTGATGATGGTAGCCAAGGTAGATGTGGAAGATGCCATCCTGCGGCTGGCGCAAAAAGCCAGGGCGGCCGGCATCCATCTGGTCTTAGCAACCCAGCGTCCCTCCGTGGACGTTATCACGGGTATCGTTAAGGCCAATATTCCTTCCCGCATAGCCTTTGCCGTGTCTTCCCAGATTGACAGCCGGACCATCTTAGATGAGACCGGCGCGGAAAAGCTCTTGGGTAAGGGTGACATGCTCTATTCTCCTATCGGTACCAATAAACCGGTGCGGGTCCAGGGCGCGTTTGTCACGGATGAGGAATTAAACAAGATTGTCTCGTTCATCAAAGATCAGGAACTGCCGGTGGAATATGCCGAAGAGGTAACCGAGCAGGCTTTGTCCGGTGAAGGCGGCAGCGGCAGCAGCGGCGGTCAGAACGATTTGACCGGGGACGAACTGTTCCCGGATGCGTTACGGCTGGTGCTGGACATGGGTCAGGCATCGTCTTCCATGCTGCAGCGGCGTTTCCGTATCGGTTATACCCGGGCGGCCCGTCTGGTGGATTGCATGGAACAGCTGGGCATCGTGGGTCCGGCGGCAGGGTCTAAACCCCGCCAGCTGATCATGAGCAGGCAGGATGTGGAAGCAAAATTTTTACAGAGTGGTAAGCAGGGTTAAGTTTAGGTTAGGCGTGGAGTGAGGCAGTCGTGGAAAAAGAGCAACAGCAACCGGCAGCGGTAGCGGAAAATTTAATCGGAAAAACTTTACGGGAGGCCAGGGAAGCCAAAGGCTTGACCCTGATCCAGGTTTCGGATGCCACCCGCATCAGCAAAGCTTATTTGCAGGCGGTGGAAGAGGATGCCTACCAGAAAATTCCCGGCGAAGTTTTTGTGAAGGGCGTGCTGAGAGGCTACGGTAATTTTTTAGGCCTGGACGGCACCAAGCTGGTGGAACAGTACAAGATCCTGGCGCAGGGCATGCGGCCGGAAGAAGCCGCTTCCTTTAAGATCCGGGAAGCCACCAACGTGAAGATTACGCCGACTTTTAAACCCAATGAGGATGCGCCCCAGAGCAGTAAAAATTCTCTGCTCATGGGTCTCCTGGTATTAGTGGTCCTGCTGGTAGCTGTGTGCGCTTACTATTTTATGATTGTGGCTAAACCGGCCGGCACGGTGCCGGCCCCGGTGACTGGTACGCAACCGGCGGTTTCGGCTCCTGCTGCGCAGCTACCGGCAGCGCCAACGCCTGCTGCTCCGGCCGGAGCTAATACTGCTCCTAAGCAGGCAGGTCCGTCCCAACCGGCTAGTCCGGCTCAGCCCGCGGTCAATGCGACCCAGCCTCAGACGGCTGCTCCAGCTGCGGCTACGCCCAACGGTACGGTAGCCGTGAACGTAGACTGCAAAGGTATCTGCTGGCTGCAGGTTTTTGACGGCGAGAAGAAAATTTTTGAAGGCACGTTGGGCAAAGGGGAAAAGAATACCTTTACCAGTACAAATAAGCTGCGCATCGTGTACGGCAACATCAAGGATGTGGCCATTACCGTGAACGGTCAGGCGGAAGCACCGTTAAAGACCAACGAGGTTGTGACCAGGACTTACGCAGCGACGCACTAAATAGTAATGCCGGCACGGGCGTCTAAGCAGGGACGCGGTGGTACCGGCGTCTCCATAAGTAACACCTGCAACAGCAATGCAGGAAGAAAGGTTTTAACAAATTTTATGAATGGTTTTTTACCGATGAGTCTGGAAGAAATACAAGAGCTGGGCTGGCAGCAGCCGGATTTTTTGTTTATCAGCGGCGACGCCTATGTAGATCATCCCAGTTTTGGCCCCGCCGTGATCAGCCGCGTCTTAGAGGCTGAAGGTTACAAGGTGGCCATGTTGTGTCAGCCGGACTGGCATGATCTACGTAATTTTGAGGTGCTGGGTAAACCCAGGCTGGGCGTGCTCATCAGCGGCGGCAACCTGGATTCCATGCTCTGCCATTATACGGCGGCCAGGAAACCGCGCCGGGAAGATAAATACAGCCCCGGCAAGGCGATGGGTCTGCGTCCGGACCATGCGACGGTGGTATACGCCCGTAAGGCCAAAGAACTGTGGCCGGACCTGCCGGTGGTTATCGGCGGTATCGAAGCCAGCTTGCGGCGTTTTGCCCATTACGATTACTGGGAAGACAAGCTCCTGCCTTCCATCCTGGTGGACAGCGGCGCCGATTTGTTAGTGTACGGCATGGGCGAGAAACAGGTGCAGGAGATCGCGGACTATTTAGCCGGCGGTGCCCGGGGCGCCGACCTGCAGTATATTAACGGGACTGCCTATCTTACTAAAGATTTAAGCTTGTTGGAAAATTATGTGGAACTGCCGGCCCTGGAAGCGATTAAGCAGGACCGGAAGCTTTATGCCAGGGCCTATGCCTTGCAGGCGGCGGAACAGGATCCTTTTTACGGCCGGCACGTGGTGCAGAAAAACGGCAGCCAGTACGTGGTGCAGAATCCGCCGGTATTGCCTTTGACGGAAGCCGAGATGGATTTTGTGTACGACCTGCCTTACACCCGGCGCTGGCATCCCCGTTATGATGCCGACGGCGGTATCGCCGCCCTGGAAGAGGTGCAGTTCAGCATCGTCAGCAGCCGCGGTTGTTTCGGCAGCTGCGCTTTCTGCGCCATCCATGCCCATCAGGGCAGGATCATCCAGGCGCGTAGTCACGCCTCTATTATTAATGAAGCTAAAAAAATTATCGCTATGCCGGAATTCAAAGGTTATATCCACGACGTGGGCGGACCTACGGCTAATTTCCGGCACCCGTCCTGTCAGAAACAGTTAAAGCTGGGCGTGTGCAAGGACAGGCAGTGCCTGTTCCCGGAGCCTTGTCCCAACCTGGACGCGGATCACAGCGATTACGTCAGCCTGCTCCGGGAGTTGCGGGCTTTGCCGGGAGTGAAGAAAGTCTTCATCCGTTCCGGTATCCGCTACGATTATCTGCTGGCGGATAAGAAACAGGAATTCCTGGACGAACTCTGCCGCTACCATGTGAGCGGGCAGCTCAAGATTGCGCCGGAACATGTGGCGGAACCGGTATTAGCCTGCATGGGCAAACCCGGTAAAGATGTTTATTTAAAATTTGTAGGGGCTTTTAATAAGAAGAATAAGGAAGTGGGCCTGGAACAATATCTGGTGCCGTACTTTATCTCCAGCCATCCGGGCTGTACTTTGCATAATGCCATCGAGCTGGCGGAATTTTTGCGGGACACGGGCCACACGCCGGAACAGGTACAGGATTTCATTCCTACTCCGGGCAGCGCGGCCACGGCCATGTATTATTCCGGTATCAATCCCTTTACGGGGAAACCGGTCTTTGTCACCAGGAATCCTCACGAGAAAGCGATGCAGCGGGCTCTGATGCAGTACAAGAATCCCCGCAACCGCAGCCTGGTCCTGGAAGCTTTACATCTGGGCCACCGGGAAGATTTAATCGGCCACGGACCCAAATGTCTGGTGCATCCTCATTATGACGATGACCGTCCGGGCAGGGAATACCGGCACGGCGCCGCTGGTGGCAGGACCGGACGCCCGGCCTCAAAGTTCAGGTGAAGTATGGGCAGAAGTAAAAAATTCTTGCTGGTAGTGCTGAGCGTGTTGCTGCTTTTGGTAGCGGCAGGCTGCGGTCTGGGCAAGGACCCGGCCCCTTCCCAGGGACAGGCGGTTACCGTAACCGGGATGCCGGAGCAAAAAGTATTGCCGGAATTAGTGGCTGCTTATAACCAGGCGGGACGGAAATATCGGCTGCAGTATCAGCCGGACGCTTCCCAGCCGGTGGACTGTTACCTGGAAACCCAGGCCGCGGTACAGCAGCTGGCCCGTCAGCAAAAACTGGCGCCGCTCACGGTGAAGGACAATCCGGTGCCGGCAGCGTTCCGGGACGGGCAGCATTTCTGGTGCGGCGTCTTTTACGATCCGGTAGTTTTTCTGGTGAACCATCAGTTTGCCCGGGAGCAGGGTCAGGAACAGCTGCGGGACTGGTATAGTCTGCCGCACTTGAAGCAGGCCCGGCTGGCCCTGGAAAATTTAACGGACAATGCCTCGACCAAAGATTTTTTAGCGGCGTTAGCCTCCCATATGGGACAGGCGGAATGCCTGCAGTATTTTAAAACTTTACAGCCCCTGGTAGGGACCTACGGCAAGTTTCCCATCACCTCCATCAGGATGGTGGCAGGGGGCGATGCGGATTTAGCTTTGACCCGCAGTAGTTTTGTGGCGCCTTACCTGGAAAGCGATTTTCCGGCGTACGTGCAGGTGCCGGAAGGGGGTACGCCGGTAACGCTCTATGCGTTTGCCCTGGCAAAAGCTTCCCGCCATCAGGAGGCCTGTGCCGATTTTCTGACCTGGCTGCTGACGGATCCCACGGCTCAAAAATTACTGCAGCCGGCCGGTTATTATCCGCTGCCGGCGGACGCAGATAAAGACGCGTGCGCCGCTTTGTGGCTGAATACTTTTTATAAGGAACCTCAGGCTGTGGATAAGTTAGCTGATGCCTGGGTCAAAACCATTCGTTTAGGAGCTAAGACCACGGAGGTAAAGAAGTGAAGATAGGATTTGTTAGTCTGGGCTGTCCCAAGAACCTGGTAGATTCAGAGACCATGCTGGGCATCATCGAGACCTACAAGATGGAAATTACTAGTGATCCCGCCGAGGCGGAGCTGATTATTGTGAATACCTGCGGCTTCATCGAAGCGGCTAAGGAAGAATCTATCAATACGATTTTGCAGATGGCGGCTTACAAAAAGAGCGGCCGTTGCAAATATTTAATTGTCACCGGCTGTCTGGTGCAGCGGTACGCGGAAGACCTCTTCCGGGAGCTGCCGGAGGTAGATGCCCTGGTGGGCACCAATGTGTACGAGGATATCGCTCTGGTCATACAGAAAGTTATGGCCGGGGAGCGGGTGCTGCATCTGCAGAAAACGCCGGAATTTGAAGCGGCCAAGGCGTCAGCTAAGGCAGCGGCGGTCCGGGTTATGCCCCGTAAATTAACTACGCCGTCCTACCTGGCCTATTTAAAGATTGCTGAAGGCTGCGATAACCGCTGTTCCTACTGTGCCATCCCCTTTATCCGGGGACCATACGTCAGCAAGCCCTACGAGCAGGTGCTGGCGGAAGCGAAAGCTTTAGTAGCCGGCGGCGTCAAGGAATTAATCCTGGTGGCCCAGGATACCAGCCGTTACGGTATCGACCTGTACGGTTCCTTTAAACTGGCGGCACTTTTAAAAGATTTGAATGCTCTGCCGGGGCTAAAGTGGATCCGGGTCCTGTACCTGTATCCCAATAGTTTTACCGATGAGTTGATTGAAGCATTTGCCACCTTGCCCAAGGTTTGCAAATATATCGATATTCCTTTGCAGCATGCCAGTGACCGTTTGCTCCATGCCATGCACCGTTTTGATAAGCGGGTGGAAGTGGAGGCGCTGCTGGCCAAACTGCGGCAGCGTATCCCCGGTCTGGTAATCAGGACCACCTTTATCGTAGGTTTTCCCGGCGAGACGGAGGCCGATTTTGCGGAACTGTTAGAGTTTGCGGCGCAGCAGCGTTTTGAAAACGCCGGTGTCTTTAAATATTCCCGGGAGGAAAATACGGAAGCGGCTACCATGCCGGATCAGATTGCGCCTGAGGTGATGGAGGAACGTTACCAGCAGCTGATGGCCCAGCAGGCCCGCATCTCGGAAGAGCTGCATCAGGCCGAGGAAGGCCAGACCCTGGAAGTAGTGGTGGAAGGTTTCGAGGAGGGCGAGCCTAATCTGGCCCGGGGCCGTTCCTACCACGAAGCGCCGGATATCGACGGCAGCGTCTATATTGAGAATGCCGCCGGACTGAAACCGGGTGATTTTGTCCAGGTGCAGGTCGCCCAGGGTTTTACCTACGAGGTGGTCGCTACTTTGGTTAAGTAAGTATGTTCGTAAAATGTGTTCCTAAAATAAACAGGGCGCCATGCGGACCAGCGGTCCGGTGACGCGGAAGCCGGTTAGGTACCGGTTCCGGTTGTGCAGGCAGGAGGGGAGCAGGATGCGGGTAGAAATTATTACCACAGGAACCGAACTTTTGTTAGGAGAAATCGTCAATACGAATTTCGTTTATCTGGCTACCGAGCTGAACAAGCGCGGCTTTGACGTGCTGTACCAGACTACGGTGGGCGATAATCCTGAACGCCTGCAGGCAGCTTTAGCGGTAGCGGCCGGCCGTGCCGACCTGATCGTCTTAAGCGGCGGCCTGGGACCTACCCAGGGCGACATCACCAAGGAGATGGTGGCGGCCTACTGCCACCTGCCCCTGTATCTGGACCTGGAAACCTGGAACCATATCCATAATATTTTTAGCAAACGCCAGATGTGCATGACGGAAAATAACGAAAAGCAGGCCCTGGTACCGGAGGGAGCCCTCATCTTAAAAAATCAGGTGGGTACCGCTCCCGGTCTGGTAGTGGAATATGACCAGCACTTTTTTGTGCTGCTGCCGGGACCGCCTTTTGAATTGAAATATGTGTGTGAGCATGAATTTTTCCCGTACCTGGAAGCCAAGTTCGGCGGTCAGGGCGTCATCCAGTCCCTGACTTTGAAAGTCCGCGGCCTGGGAGAATCCCTGGTAGCCGAAAAACTGGTAGAGTTGATCAGTAAGCAGACCAATCCTACCATCGCGCTCTATGCCAGGGACGGCGGCATCCTGGTCCGTTTGACGGCCAAGGCCGCCACGGCTGAAAAAGCGGGAAAACTTTTGCATAAACTGGACCTGAAGGTCCAAAAACTTTTAGCCAGCCATGTGTACGGCTATGATGATGAGACGTTGGCGGCAGCCCTAGGCAAGGTCCTGCTGGCCAAGAAGCAAACCATTGCTTTTGCCGAGTCTTGCACCGGCGGTCTGGCCAGCAGCCTGATTACCGACATCCCCGGCAGTTCCGAGTATTTAAAAGGCTCGGTGGTTACCTACAGTAACGAAGCCAAACATAATCTCATCCATGTCAGCAAAACCAGCCTTAGTAAATACGGGGCTGTTAGCAAACAAGTGGCCTGCGAGATGGCCACCGGCGTCCGGGATCTTTTAGGTACGGATCTGGGCGTCAGCATTACCGGCATTGCCGGTCCGGGAGGTGCCACTCGCACCAAACCTGTCGGTCTGGTCTATATCGCTGTAGCAGATAAAGAGGGCGTGGTTTGCACGAAAAATCTCTTTACCGGTCTCAGGACCCAGATCAAGTTACGTAGTGCCTTAACGGCCATCGGTATGGCTTATGATAAGATAACGGGCAGTTTAACTGACCCCACGGAGGAAATGAAAAGATGACAGAAATGCAAACCCAGGAATTTGGTAATTTAGTTTTAGATAAGAAGATTGTCGCCGCTTTGACGGATATGGGCTTTGAAGAGCCTTCCCCAATTCAGTCCCAGGCTATTCCGCTGGCCTTGGAAGGCAAGGATGTGATCGGTCAGGCGCAAACCGGTACCGGTAAGACGGCCGCTTTCGGCATTCCCATCATCCAGGGTCTGAGCGAGCGGGGCAAACAGGTGGAAGCGCTCATCATGAGCCCTACCCGGGAACTGGCCGTGCAGGTAGCTGAAGAAGTCAGCAACATCGGCAAGACTAAACATGTACGGGTGCTGCCGGTGTATGGCGGTCAGCCTATTGAGCGTCAGATTAAATCTTTAAAGCGGGGCGTGCAGATCGTCATCGGTACGCCGGGCCGTCTGCTGGATCATATCCGCCGCGGCACCATCCACCTGGACCATGTCCGTTACCTGGTCCTGGACGAAGCCGACGAGATGCTGGACATGGGCTTCATTGACGACATGGAAGAAATAATGAAAAATATTCCTTCTGAGCGTCAGACCATGCTCTTTTCTGCTACCATGCCGCTGCCTATTCTCAGCCTGACTAAAAAATACATGCGGGCGCCGAAGCTGGTCACGGTCAGCAAGGAAGAGCTGACGGTGCCTTTGATTGAGCAATATTATTTCGAAACCCGGGATAAGGTAGAGGGTTTGTCCCGGCTGCTGGACGCCGAGATTGACGGCCGCCTGATTATTTTCTGCCGCACCAAGAAAGGCGTGGATAATCTGGCCAGTGCGTTGCAGTCCCGTGGTTATTCTGCGGAAGGTTTGCATGGCGATTTAAGCCAGAATCAGCGGGACCGGGTCATGAAAAAATTCCGGGACGGCTCTCTGGATATCCTGATTGCCACCGACGTTGCCGCCCGTGGCCTGGACATTGATAATGTGAACTTTGTCATCAACTATGATATTCCCCAGGATCCGGAAAGTTACGTGCACCGGATTGGCAGGACGGGACGCGCCGGCAACAGCGGTGTGGCCATGACCTTTATCACGCCCCGGGAATTCAGACAGTTAAAATTAATTGAGCGGGTGGCTAAGACTAAGATTAAACGGCGTGAGCTGCCCAGCGTGGGCGATGTGCTGGAACGCCAGCGGGAGCAGATCGTAGGCCGTATGGAAACTTTGCTGGATATGGGCAACTACCATGATTACATGCCTATCGTGGCCACGCTTTCCAAGGAGTACGAGGTGGAGGATGTGGCTGCCGCTGCTTTAAAGATGATGCAGGAAGGCGCTGCCGCCCTGGAAACTCCTAAGGAAAATAAAGGCAGCAGCATGGAAAATACCGGCGGACGTCCCGGCATGGTCAGGTTCTTCGTGAACATCGGCCGCAGCCAGCGGATCACGGTGCCGGAACTGGTGCGGACCATTGCTATCGAGGCGGACATTCCCGCCCGGTCTGTCGGTCTCATCAACATTTATGATAAGTTTACCTTTGTGGAAATCCCGGAAGAATATGCAGAACGCGTTTTAGGCGCGATGCAGCATAATACTATCCGCGGCCACCGTATCAATATGGAACCTGCTAAGGCCAGGTAAGATTGGCTTAGCCTGAGAAGGGGTGATGCGTATGCGCGAAATTAAGGGCAATACGAAGGGTTTGAAAGAAGTTATCCTGGAGGAACTGCGGCAAATCTACGAGCTGGAGGTACCGGCGGCACAGCTGATCACGGAAGAATTAGGGATCAAGCTGGCACAGCTGACCATCAAGACCGGCAGGGAGATCAGTATCTTTATCTCCCGCGGCGGTCAGGTACTGAGCGTCTCGTTAGGCAGCAGCAACACGGTAGAATTACCGGAACTGGAAGGACGCAGGGGCGTGGACCGTTTGTGCGGTATCCGCTGTCTGCATACCCATCCGTCCGGCAATCCGGCTTTAAGCGGTGTGGATGTTTCCGCATTGCTGGCCAACCGTCTGGATGCTATGGTCGCTTTAGGCGTAAATGCTGAAAATCCGGCCAAGTCGCTGCTTACCCTGGGGATGATCACGGGTCAGGATCCGGCTACGGAAACCTACCAGAGTGAAACCTGGGGACCTTACAACCTGGAAGATGCCGCTGCCATTTATTTTGCCAACTACGTAAGCTCCGTGGAACGGGCTTTAGCCAAACAGTTTACCGGCACCTCGTCTAACGATGAGGTGAAGGAACGTGCGATTCTCATCGCCATGGAATATGGTAAAAACACCGAAGCCTGGAGCAGTGAAGATTCTCTGGAAGAATTGGCGCAGCTGGCCGATACGGCCGGCGCCGTAGTAGTGCAGAAATTTTTACAGAAACGTCCCAAACCCGACCCGGCTTTCTTTATCGGTAAAGGTAAGGTAGAGGAGCTGGCTTTATTTGCCCAACAAGAAAACATTGATTTGTGTGTGTTTGATGACGAGCTTTCACCGGCGCAGCAACGCAACATCGAAAAGGTGACGGGCATCCGCATCCTGGATAGGACCAACCTGATCTTGGATATCTTTGCCCAGCGTGCCAGCACTAATGAAGGCAAGTTACAGGTAGAACTGGCCCAGCTGCAGTATAATCTGCCGCGTATCATGGGTCAGGGTCTGGTGCTGTCCCGTTTAGGCGGCGGCATCGGTACCCGCGGTCCCGGCGAAACCAAGTTGGAAGTGGACCGTCGTCACATCCGTACCCGTATTAGTTATTTAAACGAATGTCTGGACAAGATTAAGGGCGTGCGCGACCTGCATAAGGTCAAACGTACCAAGAATCAGATTCCTACTATCAGCCTGGTAGGTTATACCAATGCTGGTAAGTCCACGTTGCTGAATCTGTTGACCCATTCGGATATTTATGCTAAGGATCAGTTGTTCGCCACTTTGGATCCCACTACCCGGCAGTTAGAGCTGCCGGATAATCAGCGCGCCGTGCTGACCGATACCGTCGGTTTTATTCAGCGTTTGCCCCACCAGTTGGTAGCAGCTTTCAAGTCTACCTTGGAAGTGGTGAAGGATGCTGATTTATTACTGCACGTGGTGGATGTCAGCCACCCGCTGTATGCGGAACAAAGTAAAGCCGTATACAATGTTTTGGCCGAGCTGGAGGCCCAGGATAAAAATATCCTCACCGTCTTTAATAAGATTGACCGTCTGCCGGCTGGCGATGGTTTATTAAAACGGCTGCAAAACCAGCCCGACAGTGTTTGTATCTCGGCCGCTACCGGTCAGGGCATACCTGAACTTTTACAGGCTATCGCCAACCGGCTGCGTTTACGCATGGCTGAACAAAGTTATTTATTCCCCTATAACGAAGCTCAGTTAGAAAATCAGATTTATCAGGCAGGTACGGTGCTGAGTAAGGAATATCTTGCCGAAGGCGTCCTGGTCAAGGCCCGTTTAAACCTGGAAGACGCTGATAAATACTCTAAATATTTATATGAAGGGAAATTAAAGGATGAAACCACAGACTAAATTTGATGTAAAAATAATGGAAGCAGCTTTAGCCCAAATCAAGAGTGACTCTCGTGTTTATGATAAGATTGCTTTAAAAAATACCCAGAAAGTCATGGAAGCCTTTAGAAAAGAGCGGGTAGCAGATTATTATTTAAAACCTACTACCGGTTACGCGTACGGCGATGTAGGCCGGGAAGCTTTGGATAAGATTTATTGCCATATCTTCCATACTGAAGCTGCCCTGGTCCGTTCTCAGTTTGTTTCCGGCACTCATGCTTTAGCGGTAGCCATGTTAGGCAACCTTAAACCCGGTGATGAGGTTATCGGTGCTACCGGTACACCTTATGATACCATGCAGACCATCATTGGTGCCGTGAAAAAGACTCCCGGTTCCCTGGTGGACATCGGTGTTAAGTATCGGGAAATTCCTATGCGGGGAAGGCGCTATGATCTGGCTAAGCTGGCGGCATCTATCACGCCTGCTACCAAGATGGTACATATCCAAAGGTCCTGCGGTTACAGTCAAGAGCGGGAAACTTTAAGCGTACTAGAGATTGGCGAGATTATCAAATGCGTCAAGAATGTTAATCCCAAGATTATTTGCTTTGTGGATAATTGCTATGGTGAATTTGTAGAAACCATGGAGCCCACGGATGTGGGTGCAGATTTGATGGCCGGTTCCCTGATTAAGAATCTGGGCGGCGGCATTGCTCCTACCGGTGGTTATATTGTGGGCAAGGAAGAACTGGTGTACAAGGCGGCCTGCCGTTTAACCGTCCCCGGTCTAGCCGGAGAGATGGGGGCCACCCTGGGGGATACGGCCAGGGAATTCTATCAGGGATTGTTCCTGGCGCCTCATGTGGTGATGCAAGCTGTCAAAACAGCTATCTATGCTTCAATTATTTTTTATAATCTTGGCTATAAGGTTAAGCCCGATACCGTGGGAACCAGGCATGATATTATCCAGTGCATTACCTTAAATTCGCCGCGGGCGCTGGAAGCATTTTGCCAGGCCATCCAATGTAATTCTCCCATCGATTCTAATGTGGTTCCGGAAAAAGGCTACTTACCAGGTTATGCCGATCCGGTCATCATGGCTGCCGGTACTTTTGTGCAGGGAGCTTCCATTGAATTGAGTGCGGACGGACCTATGCGTGAGCCATATAATGTGTTCCTACAGGGAGGTTTAACTTTTGAACACGGGATACTGGCTGTAAATGCGGCGGCAGTAATGATTGGTCCCAACGTTAAAAGCAAAAAATAAACCAGAAATAATACCAGAATGATACCATGATGACATCACAAAAGCATCATTGGCATATTTAAATCGACAAAGTCCACGTAAAAAAGACAAGGTACACAGAAATTTGTGTACCTTGTCTTACTTTTAAACAGTGATTAAACTTTTAAATAGCTTATAACATCCGGAACAAGGCAATGACTTTACCCATGATTTGAATATTATCTTTGCCCATGATAGGTTTATAGGCAGGATTTTCCGGTTGCAAACGGATGTTACGTAAATCTTTGAAATATCTCTTGACGGTTGTATCCTCGCCATCAATTAAAGCAACCACAATATCGCCGTTGTTCGCATAATTTTGTTTACGGGCGATAATATAATCATGATCAAGGATACCGGCATTAATCATACTGTCACCGGACACTGCGAGCATGAACACATCTTCACTGGCGCCAATCAAATCTTGTGGGATAGGGTAGGTTTCCTCAATATTTTCTACGGCCAGGATGGGAATACCCGCCGTAACTTTACCAACCAGTGGAACAGGAACAACTGTTTTATTACGCCAGGAAGCTTCCTGGGTTAATTCAATAGCCCGGGGTTTAGCGCTGTCCCTTTGGATGAAGCCCATGTTCTGCAAAGTATGCAGATGATTATGTACGCTGGCAGTAGAAGAAAGACCAATGCCGCTGCAAATTTCCCGTACTGAAGGAGGATAACCTTTGCTCTGGGTGAAATCCCGGATGAAGTTTAAAACTTGTTTCTGGCGCTCTGTAAGCATAGCTTCTGTGTAGACGCCATCAAAATCCTTGGGGATAAGGCTTTTATGTCTGGCCATAGCATACCTCCTGTAATTTATTAAGATAATTATAACAGATGGACAAGTGTTTGTCAAACGTTTGTTCTTCAATAAGAAAAACAAACTAACATTTTGAAAAAAGTAAAATTACAAAATTTAGCGTCCGATAATATATATTATGTTAAATTTTATTTCAAAAAGTAAATCTAAGTTGTGTACTTAAACCCATACCAGGTAAATTTTAGAGCTTATAGGTTCATCCAAGACGTCCTTAAGTCTTCCGGCCATAAAAAATCCGGGGTCCGTGCCCCGGATTCTCTCCTTAATATAGTTTGTTCCTACCATAATATTTTCCAAGCTTTAACTTTGCTTGTGGTAAAACCTATTTTTACGTTGGCAGCCACCTAGTTATTTAGAAAATAACTGCAGGCTCTGGTATAGTTTCTCCCTGCCGTTGCCTGCGGTAGTTTTCTTGTCCTGGCCAGGATCTTTTTCTTGGTTTACCTTCCGTAAATAACTTACGCTGCCAAATTTATCTGTGGTAAAACCAATCTTGGCATCATAGTTCAGCCGGGTTTTGTTCGAATCATTTAATTCATACTGGCTGGCCAGGGTCAGTACGCCGTGACGTGAATCCATGGTCAACTGATGACTTTGCTGCAGTGTTTTCAGAGTAGCATCCTGAGGGGAAAAATTATCCTTAGCATCAGCATCCGTCTTAGCTGTCGTTTCTAAAGCCTTGAAAAAGGTATTCAGGAACTTGGTCGTTTCTTCCTTATTTTTTAAATAGCCGGCGTACGGCGCTTCCTTTTTATTCTGGTAACTGGTCAGAGTCAACACTTCCGTCATACCGTCCAAAAATTTATGGGAACGACTGGTGAAAAGCTCAGCAAAATTGGTGGCCAGTCCTTCCTGGATCAGGCCTTTATAATTTTTAGCCGTTAACTGATCCAGGTTCCCACTAATCAGTGTGATGGTACTAAGCGGCATCAGCAAAGTAGTACTGGCAGTTTGCTGATTGTTGGCCGTCTGGTAACGGGTATAGAACCATTCTGGCGGTAGCGGCACCGTTAAGCCCAGGGTTTGGTCTTGGACAGCTAGGGTGCTGTCCTTACTTACAGGCAGGGCCTGAAAAGATTTCAGAAAATTACTTTCCAGCTGCTGATAATAAGCTGTACGTGCCTTGGCCCGGTCGCTATATTTGTTTTTGATGCTCTTTTCTTTGAAGGGCGAATGTTCCTTTAGTTCATCCTCTTGCTGTTTGCTGGTATCTTCCTGGGGAACGGCACTTATCAGCGCATACAGCCGGTCCTGGGAAGAGGTCAAGGCTATACGGAGGTTCAGCTGTGGTTTTGCCTGTTCCTCAATAACCTTCTTCCTATCATCTTTCTTGCCTGCGTCCTTTTCAGGTACCTCGTTTTCCAGGGCGAGCACGATAAATTTTTTGCCGTCCTCTTCCCTGCTGCTGACCTTATAACTTGCAGGCAGCGTGTCCTTAGCCAGAACATCAAAAGGCACCATGTGGCCCTGGGTCGTTAAAAAATTGGCCGGCTCGTAAAACTTGGGCGTCCACTTTTGGGTATCCACATGGCTGCGTTCCAGCAGCTGGATATCGGACCAGGTCTTATTAAACTCACGGGTGGTAAATTTATGGGCCAACAGTTTATTGACCGCCTGGGGTTCCAGAGCGACCACCATGTTAAAATCTTTTTCCTGTTTCTGCAGTTCCGGGATCTGGGCGCCGCTGTCTCCGCTATACAGGAAACCGGGACCGGCAATTTGCAGATGCTGCGCCGGTAATTCTACCTGATAACCGGCCTGCGCATCTCGATAAGGCGCGGCCAGAGTGCTCGCCGTAAGCGCACACGTCAGGACCGACGTCAATAAAGTACAGCCGGTAAGGCAGCTTTTGTTCATACAAGGCCTCCATCTGATTTTCACACATCATGGACCAACTTTAGCAAAACTTTTCCTAAGCAGATTAAACGCTAGTTTTATTGCAGCTTGCTGCCAATTTACGCCTGTTTTTGTAAATAAGCATCCATGGCCTGGGCTGCTTTTTTGCCGGCGCCCATGGCCGAGATAACCGTGGCCGCGCCGGTGACGATATCACCACCGGCAAAGACACCGGGGATGGAAGTGGCTTCAGTGGCATCTACTACGATATTGCCACGTTTCGTAACGTTCAGGTCCGGCGTAGTTTGTTTCAGGAGCGGGTTGGCGCCCTGGCCGATAGCCATGACCACCATGTCCACATCCAGGACAAAGTTGGAGCCGGGAATTTCCTGTGGTGAACGTCTGCCGGAGGCATCAGGTGCCCCCAGTTCCATCTGTATACATTCCAAACCGGTGACCCAGCCCTGGTCGTTACCCAGGATCTGCGCGGGGTTATGCAGTAACTTAAACTCAATACCTTCCGCCTTGGCGTGGCCTACTTCTTCCTTACGGGCCGGCAGTTCAGCTTCGCCGCGGCGATAGACGATGTACACATGTTCGGCGCCTAAACGCATGGCGGTCCGGGCCGCATCCATAGCCACGTTGCCCCCGCCTACCACGGCAACTTTCTTGCCTACATAGACCGGCGTAGCCACTTGCGGGAATTTATAAGCACCCATCAGGTTGACCCGGGTTAAAAATTCATTGGCAGCGTACACGCCGTTTAAATTTTCACCGGGAATATGCATGAAATGCGGCAGACCGGCGCCGGTACCGATATAGACGGCGGCAAAACCTTCTTCCTGCATTAAATCGGCAATCGTAAAAGTTTTGCCGATGATGGCGTTAGGGATAATTTTTACGCCCAGGCGTTCCAGGTTTTTAATCTCGTATTGCACGATGTCCTTAGGCAGACGGAACGGTGGAATGCCGTACATCAAAACACCGCCGGCTGCATGCAGGGCCTCAAAAATCGTGACCTGATAACCTAACTTGGCCAGGTCCCCTGCCGCTGTTAAACCGGAAGGGCCGCTGCCGATGATGGCCACTTTTTGCTTTTTAGCAACCCCGGCTGACGCCGGAGTGATCTTTTCCAGGTTGTGAGTACGGGCATAGTCCGCCACAAATCTTTCTAGGCGGCCAATCGCTACCGGTTCGCCCTTGATACCAAGGATACATTTGCTTTCACACTGGCTTTCCTGGGGGCAGACCCGGCCGCATACCGCCGGCAAGCTATTTTTTTGTTTCAGGATGGCGATAGCCTCCGCAAACTTTCCTTCGCTGACCGCGTGGATGAATTTGGGAATATAGACGTTTACGGGACAACCCGTAACGCACATGGGTTTGGGGCAGTTCAAGCAGCGCTGCGCCTCATCTATGGCCGTTTTCTCGGTGTAACCGGTGGCCACCTCGTCAAAATTATGTTTCCGCACCTCTGCCGCTTGTTCCGGCATCGGGTTTCTCATTCCTCCACGCATTTGCAATGACCTCCGCAACTATAAGGAAGTGCTTCCTGATTTTTATACATCTTCTGGCGTTCCATCAGGTTGACAAAATCTACCTGATGACCGTCAAACTCGGGACCATCCACACAGGCAAAATAATTTTCCCCGCCGACAGTGACACGGCAGCCGCCGCACATACCGGTGCCGTCTACCATGATGGTGTTCAGGCTGACGGCCGTCTTGGTGTGAAAAGGTTTAGTGGTGGCGGCCACATTCTTCATCATGATGACCGGGCCGATGGCGATGACGTAATCCACCTTGTCGCCCCGGGTGAGCATTTCCTTGAGGGGGTCTGTGACAAAACCTTTGTGACCTTCGGTACCATCGTCCGTGGCAATGATCAGTTCGTCACTGACGGCGCGCATCTTGTCCACCCAGATTAAAATATTTTTGCTGCGGGCGCCGATGATGGAGATAACCTTATTCCCCAGGGCTTTATAAGCCCTGGCGATGGGATAAACCGGCGCTACCCCGATACCACCGCCTACACAGACCACGGTACCGAATTTTTTCATCTCCGAAGGACGGCCTAAAGGACCGGCCACATCCAGGATCTCGTCCCCTGCCTGGAAATCCTGGCAGAAGTGTTTGGTAGTATTACCTACGGCCTGGACGATTAAGGTGATGGTTCCCGCCTCACGGTCAAAATCACCGATGGTCAGGGGAATCCTTTCACTAGTTTCATCAACACGGATGATGACGAATTGTCCCGGCTGACATCTATGGGTGACCAGCGGTGCCGCGACCACGAATTCAAAAACGGCAGGCGCCAGTTCCGCCTTACGTAAAATTTTAGCCATGCTCAGAAATCCTCCTCTAAAACATATGTAGTGGTTACAACTTTTATTTGGCAATCAAGCGTTTGCCGCGAGTCTCGCATTCCGCGTAAATCTTTTCTTCGTCCATGAACAACGGTTTACCATGTTGCAGCAGCAACTTGCCGTTAATGATAACCGTATCGGCGTCGGCAGAGTTAGCTGCGTATACGAAGAGAGATAAACGATCATGCCGCGGATACCAGTAGGGCTTGTGCATATCGTAGAGCACGATGTCCGCCAGGTAACCTGGTTCCAGTTTGCCCAGCTGGTCAAAACCGATGGCTTGGGCGCCGTTGTACGTAGCCATGTCCAGTGCCGTCTTAGCCGGTACAGCCAGCGGATCGCCGCTAAAGCCTTTATGAATCATGGCGGCCATGCGGCATTCTTCTAACATATCCAGGTTATTGTTGCTGGAGGCACCGTCGGTACCTAAAGCTACGCATACTTGCGCCTGCAACATTTGCGGTACCGGGGCAAAACCGCTGGCCAGTTTTAAATTGCTCTGGGGATTATGTACGGCACGCACTTTTTTGGCAGCCATCAATTTAATCTCCGCCGGCGTCACATGTACGCAGTGGGCCGCCAAGAGACCGTTTTCTAAAAAGCCGAAACTGTCGGCAAACTCAATGGGCGTCTTGCCGTAAGCTTGGACGCAGTCCTTAACTTCCTGCTCCGTCTCGGACAGATGCATATGAATCTCGGAACCCAGTTTATCTGCTGCCAGTTTCACTTTCTTCAAAAATTCCGGATTACAGGTGTAAGGCGCGTGAGGTCCCAGCATGACCTTGATGCGGCCGTCAGCCTTGTTGTTCCAGTTCTGGAACAGTTCCACATTTTCTGCCAGCTTGGTGTCCGCATCCGGCGCGTTGCCAATCAGGCCCCGGGCCAGGGACGCCCGGAAACCGGTTTCTTCTACGGCACGGGCGGTAGCGTCCATGAAAAAGTACATGTCCGCAAAAGCCGTGGTACCGCTTCTCAGCATTTCCAAAATAGCTAACTGAGTGCCCCAGTAAATGGCATCCCCGTCCAGGTTAGCCTCAGCCGGCCAGATCATCTTGTTCAGCCAGTCCATGAGCGCCATGTCGTCGGCGTAGCTTCGCAGCAAAGTCATGGCCGCATGGGTATGGGCGTTGACCATGCCGGGTACGGCTAACTTATCCGTGCCGTCAATAACTTGCGCATCGGCAAAACCGGGAATAGTTTTGGCGCTGATGGCGGTAATCTTGTTATCGGTGATAGCGATATTCATCTTGGGGTATTGAGGCCCCTGGTTAATCAGTTCTACATTTTTGATCAGCAGCTTGGACATGCTTATTCTTCTCCTCTTTGACGTTTAAAGTAATGCTCCACGTAAAACTTATGCATGGTTTCCACATCTTTCTTGCTTAATTCCTTGGCCCCGCCCAGGCTGGCCGCGGTACAATAAATCTCGGCGGCTTTTTCCACCAGTTCGGCGGTCATGTAAGCTTCCTTCATGTCGCGTCCCCAGCAGACTACGCCGTGGTTGGCCATAAAAGCAGCCCGTTTTTTACCCAGAGCCTGGAGCACGTTCTGCGCCAGTTCCTCGGTGCCCGGCATCGCATAGGCAGCACAGTCTACGGAGCCGCCTACGACCTGGGCCGTATCTTCGATAATAGGCGGCAGGTCTTTGCGCAGCACTGCCAAGGTGCAGGCGAAGATACTATGGGTATGGATGACGGCCCCGGCTTCGGGGAATTTTTTATAAATAGCCACATGAAGCTTGGTTTCCGTGGAGGGATAAGAATTACCCGTCATCTTGATGCCATCGCTGTTGACGATGACAATATCGTCCGGGGTCAGCGTATCATAACTGTGACCGGACGGGGTCACGGCGTAAGAATCTTTATCAATCCTGGCGCTGACGTTGCCCCAGGATCCGGCCATCAAAGCTTTTTTACTTAACAGTTGACTGGTAACTACTACCTCTTTGCGGACATTGACGATATGCAGGTCTTCTCTTTTCATGATTCCCACTCCCCCTTTTATACTTTTTGGACTGCTTAAGCGGACAACTTAAGCACTGGCAAACTTTAAGCCTGGTGCAGATAAGCTTGCTGTTCCGGCGACAAGGTATCTATCGCGTACCCCATGGCCTGGAGTTTTAAAGTGGCCACCTCGGTATCCAGTTCGTGCGGCAGTACGTACAAACCTTTCGCCAGTTTGCCTTTATTTTCCAGCAGGTACCGCATAGCCAGGAACTGCATGGCGAAAGACAGGTCCATGATCTCTACCGCATGACCGTCGCCGCAGGCCAGATTTACCAGCCGGCCTTCGCCCAGCAGGTTCAGATGCCTGCCGTCCTGCATGGTATAGGTAGTAATATTCTTCCGGACCTCGTACGGTTTTTCCACGCTCAAAGCTTCCAGGTCCGGCTTGTTCACTTCCACGTCAAAGTGGCCGGCGTTGGCCAGGACCACCCCGTCTTTCATGACCTGGAAGTGTTCCTTGCGGATCACGTCCTTACAGCCGGTGACGGTGACGAAAAAGTCGCCCACCTTGGCTGCTTCCTGCATGGGCAGGCACCGGAATCCATCGAAGACAGCTTCGATACCTTTGACCGGATCCACTTCCGTGACGATGACATTGGCGCCTAAACCTTTGGCGCGCATGGCCACACCTTTACCGCACCAGCCGTAACCGGCCACGACCACGGTCTTGCCTGCCACGGATAGATTGGTGGTACGCATGATGCCGTCCCAGGCAGATTGACCGGTACCATAACGGTTATCAAATAAATACTTGCAGTAAGAATCATTGACGGCAATCATGGGGAAAGCCAACTTGCCGCTGGCGGCTAAGGCTTTCAGGCGATGAACGCCGGTGGTAGTTTCCTCACTGCCGCCGAGCAGGCCCGGAATTAAATCCCGGCGGGTGGCGTGCAGCTTGTGCACCAGGTCGCCGCCGTCATCCACGATAAGGGCAGGCTTGCTGTCCAGGGCTTTGTCTAAATATAAATCATATTCCCTGGCCGTGCAGGCATGGGTGGCAAAAACGGTGATGCCGCTGGCTACCAGGGCCGCGGCTACATCATCCTGGGTGGACAAGGGATTACTGCCCGTGACCACCACGTTGGCGCCGCAGTTATGCAAAGTCTGGGCCAGATACGCGGTCTTGGCTTCCAGATGGATGGTCACCACCATGTTGATGCCTTTAAAAATCTTTTTTGCCGCATATTTGGCGTTCAAATAATTTAAGAGCGGCATATGGGCCTTGGCCCAGGTAATTTTTTGCTGACCGGCACCGGCCAGGTTTTTATCTTTAATCATACTTTCCATTGGCTATGAGCCTCCTTCAAGACTTGTTGCTGTAAATTTTTAATGCTGGCTGCAAAAGGCGGCCTGAGCACACCGTATTCAGTGATGATGCCGCTGATCAGTTCCGCCGGCGTCACGTCAAAGGCCGGATTGAAGACCGGTACATGGGACGGCGCCACCGGCACTCCCTGCACAGAACGGACTTCTTCCGGAGCGCGTTCCTCGATAGGAATCTCCCGGCCGCTGGCCAGGTTAAAATCAAAAGTGCTGGCGGGTGCAGCGATATAAAATGGTACGTGAAAATGCCGGGCGGCTAAAGCCACGCCGAAGGTGCCAATCTTATTGGCCGCGTCGCCGTTGGCGGCAATCCTGTCCGCACCGGTGATCACTACGTTGACGCCTTTTTGGGCCATGGTCCAGGCGGCCATGCCGTCCGTGATGGTCGTGACCGGGATGCCATCTGCTAAAAGTTCCCAGGCAGTGAGACGGGCGCCCTGCAATAAAGGACGGGTCTCATCAGAAAAGACCATCTTGATTTTGCCCAGGGCATAAGCACTGCGGATGACGCCTAGGGCTGTCCCCCAGCCACAGGTGGCCAGGGCGCCGGCGTTACAGTGAGTTAAGACTACGCTCTCAGCCGGTAAAATAGCGGCACCGTACGCGCCCATCTTTTTATTGGTGGCAATATCCGCGTCGTAAATCTGTTGCGCCAGTTTGGTTAAGCGTACAGCAAGTTCCGGCACAGGCGTGCCGGCGGCCGCTAATTTTTGGGCAGCAGCGTACATCAGGTTCGCGCCCCAGCTTAAATTCACCGCCGTAGGCCGGGCCGCACAAATTTCCTCTTTGGCTGCCAGGTACGGACCCTTAATATCGGCCGTCGTCTGTACGGTTGCCGTAAAAGCCAGCACCATGGCAAAAGCCGCGGCGGCTCCCAAAGCCGGTGCGCCCCGCACTTCCAGTTTTTGGATGGCTTGGCACACACGCCGGTAATCTTTACAGGTAATATATTGTACTGATTGCGGCAGCTTGGTCTGATCTAACAGCACCAGACCTTCCTGCCTCCACTCCATGGTCTTGACCATCTTACAGTTTAAAGCCTCCGAATTCCGCCATCGCGTGCCGGCAGTTGCAAACTACCTGGACCGGGTCGTTGTCGGCGATGAAGGCCGTCATTAATTTTTCCATGTTGCTGATGCTCTTTTTCATGGCCGCTTCCACCTCACTATGAGAAAGCGGCGTCGGCGAAATACCGGCGGCCATGTTGGTGACGATGGCGCAGTTGGTATAACAAATTTCCGCTTCCCGGGCCAGGAAACATTCCTGGGCATTGGTCATGCCTACCAGGTCGCCGCCTACCAGGGCGAACATCTTAATCTCGGCCGCCGTTTCAAAACGAGGGCCTTCCGTGCACACATAGCAGCCGGTCTTATGGAACGGGATGCCGGTTTTTTCCAGGCAGCGGATGACCTTGCTGCGCAAAGTGTCGCAGTAAGGATGGGTGACATCCACATGCCCCACGCCCCGGTCCGGGTTATCGTAAAAGGTATTGACCCGGCTCTTGGTAAAATCTAACAGCTGGTCGCAGACGACAAAATGGCCGGCCGTCATCTTCTGGTTCAGGGAACCTACTGCCGTGGTGGCAAAAATTTCGTCCACCCCCTGGCTCTTGAGCGCCCAGATATTAGCCCGGTAGTTGACCAGGTGCGGTGGTACCGTATGGCCGACGCCGTGCCGGGTGATAAAGAAAACCTGATTGCCGGACATGGTGCCGATGTTGCATAATGCCTTGCCATAAGGCGTATTGATAATCTTTTCCTTAAAACCTTGTAAAGCTTCCGGACTATAAATGCCGGTGCCGCCAATGATACCAATCTTCCGCATAAGTTTACCTCCATCTTTTAACATCCATCTTTTACCAGAGACCTTTAACAAGTAATCATAAACATTATTTTGTTTCTGGTACTGCCAGACTGCTTACCGGTCTAACAGTGTCAGTAATTCTTCGGGCTTGTCGATACAATAATCCGGCTGGCCCAGCTTGAGCAGCTGTCCGTGGTCGAACAGGCTGTAATTTACTGCCACCGTCCGGCAGCCGGCGGCGCGTCCGCTGATTAAATCATAAGGGCTGTCCCCTACGCATAAACAGTCGGCGCCGTTCAGGCCTAAAACTTTAAGGGCAGCTAGGCTGGGTTCCGCATCCGGTTTAGGCTTCTTGACCTGACCGTTGCCGATAACGCAGCTAAAAAACTTTTCCAGATTGAACAACTGCAGGGCTTTACGGGCGGTGACTTCGAACTTGGAAGTTACGATGGCTAATTTGATGTCCCGCTTTTGGAGTTCGGTCAGCGTCTGGTACATGCCCGGGATGGCTTTGGCTTTCTGGTCATGGACCAGCAGCTGGTAATTCCGGTATTCCTGCGCCAGTTCCTGGCCCCGACCGGGAAAAAGTGCCTCCAGACCTTCTACCAGGGGCCTACCGAAGTACTGGATAAAACCGGCGTGAGGATAAAGTTTCCCCAGGCAAGTCGTGGTAGCATGGTCAAAACATGCCAGGATAAGTTCATTGGTATTGACCAGTGTGCCATCCATATCAAAAAGAATCCCTTGTACCTTTGCCACCTTGACCTCCTGTTACACTTCTGTATTATTATATTTTATCACATTTGGCAGGCAAAAGGAACCGCCGGCCCGTTAGTTTTACGAACTTGGCCCATAAAAAAACCGGCTCGCTGGGAGCCGGTCTTTCATTATTTAAGAGCCTTGGTCAGGATAACTTGCTTCGGTCCTACATGCACCACATCTTCCGGGATCACTACGTCGTTGAAGCCGATGGCCCGGGTGTGCAGCGTATGGCTCCATACATGCTGGTTCCGTTTCAGGAAACCGATAGCGGTGATAGGAATCCAGGTATAGATGAAGAACGGATACGTTAACAGGTAAGCCCAGGATTTCCAGGAAGCCCTGATTTTAATCAGTACGGCCACCGGGAACAGATACTGGCCGATACCGATGACCTGCCAGACCGCCATGGGCAAAACATCATAGAGGATGTTGGTATAGAACGGGATAAATTCGTAAATGTAGCTAGCGATGATAAAGAATGCCGAGATTAATAAGAAGTAAGGCTGGAACATATCGATGACGCCATCCAGTAAGAGGATGTTATGTTCCTTGATGCCTTTAAACAGCATCTTGGGAATGTAGCGATTAGCCACGTCAAAGTTACCTTGCGCCCAGCGTACCCGCTGGTTCCAGGCAGCCTTAAAGGTCAGCGGCTTCTCATCATAGATAACGGCGTCATGAGCCCAGGTAGTCGGAATACCTTCCATCAGGGCCTTCATGGTAAATTCTTCGTCTTCCGTCAGGCAGGTTGCACCCCAGCCGTGACGCTTTAAAACTTCCGTGTCGATACACATACCGGTGCCGCCTAAAACGCAGGACAAACCGATATTATATTTGGCCAGATGCCAGATGTGGTTCGTGATCCAGAAGGAGATGGCGAACATGGCTGAAACCCAGCTGTCTTCAGGATTTTTTGTATCCAGGTAGCCCTGGATGATCTTTTCTCCGTGGCAGAGACGGCTGTTCATTTCCTTTAAGAAGTTAGGATGTACCAGGTTATCCGCATCAAAGATGCAGACCGCATCATATTTCTTGTCCATGGCAAAGAGCCTGTGGAACATCCACTCCAGGGCAAAGCCTTTACCCTTGCCGCTGTCGCTGAAACGTTCCTGTACCAGGGCGCCGGCCTTAGCTGCAACGGCGGCCGTCTGATCCTGGCAGTTATCAGCTACCACGTAAATATCATATAACTGGTGGTTATAATTTAACAGTTTCAGGTTTTCTACCAGCTGCCCGATGACCCGCTCTTCATTATGGGCGCAGACAATGAGCGCAAAAGTTTTTACCTCATCGTAAATCTTGACTTCCTTCTTCTTGCCGAAGAGGCCGAAAAAGGACAAGGTGAAATAATAAATCGTAAAGAAAACGATGAGCAGTTGCAGGGGTATCATGATGTAATCAAAATACGTACTCATTAAACTACACTAACCTTTCTACTGTTTGACGAACAGCAAAACATAAAGGGCGTTGATGATGCCGGCGATAAAATACGTGAACATGCAGACAAACGGCCAGCCGGCTGGACGATGGAACAACAGGGCCACGCCGATCACGACCGCGATAATTACAGGAATCCTGAACATGGGATTGCCATGTCCTTTAAAATCAGGGAACTTCACATTACTATATAATATACAAGCTGTGGCAAAAGTCAAGAGCGCGGTGAAGCCGGTGGAAAAATTAAAACCGGACAACACATAGGTGGCCAGCACACAAGCGCCGGCCGGAATAGGCATGCCCTGAAAATAACCATGGATGGCGGTGACGTTCACATTAAAGCGGGCCAGGCGCATAGCGCCCATAAAAGTATAAAACCCGGCGATGAATTTACCCAGCCAGCCCAGGTCTGTCAGGCCAAACTGGTAAATCAGGATGGCCGGTGCCACACCGAAGGCACCCAGGTCACACATGCTGTCCATCTCCACCCCGAAAGGACCGCTGACACCCAGAAGTCTGGCTGCCCTGCCGTCCAGGGAATCGGCTACCACGGATAAGATAATGCAGATGGCAGCCAGGGAAAAATCTTTTTCAATCGTATAAAAAATAGAGATGACGCCTAATACCAGGCTGATACCGCTGATGGTATTGGGCACGATCCTTTTATAATTCATGCCTTAATCCTCCCCAGGACGGTGACACCACCTACAACCGTATCACCTTTTTTGCAGAGAATCTCTACATTTTTGGGCACGACCAGCTCGGTACTGGAACCGAACTTAATCATCCCGTAACATTCGCCCTGCGCCAGCTTATGTCCCAGGGTAACCCAGGAAACGATGCGGCGGGCCAGGATACCGGCAATCTGGATGACCAGAATTTTCATCTTGCCGTTGTCGATGCCGATGGCATGACGTTCATTTTCAAAAGTAACTTCTTTTTTGAAAGCCGGCAGATACCGGCCGCAGGTATAACGTTGGTATTTAATCTCACCGGCCAGCGGGCTGCGGTTCACATGCACGTTGAACACGGACAGGAAAATCGTGACCTTGACGGCGTCCTCATTTAAATATTCCAGGTCATGGAAAGGCTCCACGGCCATGACGGTACCATCGGCAGGTGAATATAAGATTTTATCATCCACCACTGTCTGGCGGTCAGGGTTGCGGAAAAAATACGCAAAATACAACATCAGGACCAGAGGCAGGATGGCCACGGGACCGGCAAAGTAAAAAACCAGCACCGTCAGCAGGGCGCTAAAAGCTATAAAGGGGTAACCTTCTTTAACTATGTGCATCAGTCAGCCTCATTTCCTTGGGTAATCTTGTTCCTAAACTATTATTATAGTATAGAATTTTAAATTTGTCTAATCTTTCTTGTGTTTTGCGGTGAGAATCCTAACTACAAATTGTGGTAAGGCCAGCATCCGGGTAAAGCGGCTGGGTTGTTTCAGCAGCCGGTACAGCCACTCCAGCCGGGCTTCCTGCATCCAGGCCGGCGCCCGCTTTACTTTCCCGGCCAGCACGTCAAAACTGCCGCCGATACCCATGCGCAGACAGGGTTGTAACTTTTCCGCCTGAGCGGCCAGCCACTTTTCCTGTTTAGGGGCGCCCAGGGCCGCGAATAAAAGTTGGGCGCCGCTGGCATTAATTGCCGCTACAATTTCCGGTACCTGCTCTTCCGTAAAATAACCGTTATGGGTACCGGCTACTTTCAGACCGGGATAACGAACGCGTCCGGTGGCAGCAGCCGCTTCGGCAATGCCGGGCGCACCGCCAAAGAAATAGACCGGCCAGCCCTGGTGAGCGGCCACGTCTAAGAGCCGCAGGAATAAATCATAACCAGCCACCCGTTCCGGGATGTCATAACCTAAGGTACGTCCACCCCAGACAGTGCCAGCCCCATCCGGTAAAACCAGGTCGGCTTTTGTTTGCAGCAGTTCCTTGTAGGCCGGGTCATCCTGGGCCAGCATCAGGATTTCCGCATTGGCGGTCACCACAAAAACTGGTTTCTGGGCCTGCACCGACGTTTGGATAAAGGTTATGGCCTCCTCCATCGTCAAAGGATGGACCGGAAGGTCCAGGATGGAGACAGCTTGTTTCTTCTGCATCATCATTCTCCGTTACAAATTTTAAACTTTAGCCTTGTTGCTGGGTACGGTTAAGAAAGACAAACCGCTATTTCTTTCCAGGATCCAGTTCAGGGCCCACTCATTGTTGACCAGGATCACGGGACGGTCCTGCTTGTCGTAGACCAGCATACCGTTGTCCAGGCCTTTCATAGCCTCAATCTGTTCTTTGCTGGCGGCGTACACCCAGCGCGCTACCGTATAAGGCAGCGGTGTCATTAGCAACTGGGCGCTGTATTCATTCTGCAGCCGGTATTCCAGAACTTCCAGCTGCAGGTTGCCCACCACGCCCACGATAAAGCTTTCAATGCCCACGTCTTTTTGCTGGAACACCTGGATGGCGCCTTCCTGAGATAACTGCAGGATACCTTTTTCAAACTGCTTGCGTTTTAAGGAATCCTTCGGCTGCACCCGGGCAAAAATTTCCGGCGGGAACACGGGGAAGTCTTCAAATTTTACTTTTAAGCTCTGATCGCTGAGGCTGTCGCCGATACCCAGGGTACCGGTATCAAAGACACCGATGATGTCGCCGGGATACGCTGTTTCCACGATGGTGCGTTCCTGGGCCAGAAATTGCTGGGGCTGGGCTAACTTAATGGGCTTACCGCTTTCGTAATGGTAAACCTGCATGCCTTTCTCGAACACGCCGGAGCAGATACGCATGAAAGAGATCCGGTCCCGGTGAGCCGGGTTCATGTTGGCCTGAATCTTAAAGACAAAAGCGCTGAAAGCGGGATTGTCCGGCTGGATTAATTCGCCGTTTTGCAATTGCCGCGGCTGAGGCGCCGGTGATAATTTTAAAAAGCGTTCCAGAAATTCCTGGACGCCAAAGTTCGTCATGGCGCTGCCAAAGAACATGGGCGTCAGATTGCCTGCCAAAACTTCCTGCAGGTCAAATTCTTCCCCGGCGCCGTTTAAAAGTTCCACATCGTTGACCAGGTTCTCGTAGTCTTCAGCTTCCAACAAATTTTTAATGACGGCATCGTCCAGGGTGCCCACCGTAGTTTTAAGCTGCTTGGCGCCGTGGCTGTTATCCGCCTCGAACAGGGTTACCTTTTTGGTCATGCGGTTGTAGACGCCTTTGTAATGGCCGTCAATCCCGATAGGCCAGTCGATAGGATACACCTTGATGCCCAAAACGTTTTCCACTTCTTCCATCAGGTCGAAAGGATTGCGGCCGAAGCGGTCCAGTTTGTTAATAAAGGTAAAGATGGGCAGATGTCGGCGGTGGCAGACCCAGAATAATTTCTTGGTTTGAGGTTCCACGCCTTTGGCGGCATCAATCAGCATCACGGCACTGTCGGCTGCTATCAGGGTCCGGTAGGTATCTTCGGAGAAATCCTGATGGCCGGGGGTGTCCAGGATATTTACCCGGTAACCGTCATAGTCAAACTGCAACACGGACGAAGTGACAGAAATACCACGCTGTTTTTCAATTTCCATCCAGTCGGAGACGGCGTGTTTATTACTTTTCCTGGCTTTGACGCTGCCGGCCAGATGAATGGCGCCGCCGTACAGTAAAAGCTTTTCGGTTAAGGTGGTCTTCCCCGCATCCGGGTGTGAAATTATGGCAAAGGTACGCCGCTTAGCAATCTGTTCCTGTAAAGCTCCCATCATTGACCCAGTTCCTCCTGCTGTTTTTTATAAAGCTTGTACGCTTCCTCAATCTGTTTGGCAATATACGGCGGCACCGGCTTTTCTGTTTCCAGTTCGCCTTTCATGTTAAAGCGGAAAGCCATGTCCTTGTACTCTTCCCCGCCGTAGGTGGAACAAGTAACGGTAGTGCGCATAAAACTGTCGGTGAAGAAACAATCCTTTAAAGTATGTGCCTTACGCTGCAGATCCCAGGCCTGGTAAAACTCAAATAGCTTTTTCTGCGCCGCTTCCGGCATATCCTGTCCCGTGACCACAGTACCGTCCAGGGGGGTACAGTCCAGATGGTCGTAGGTTGTGCCGTCTTTCAGTTTCAGGGAGACGGTTAGGATATAATCTTTTTCCTGAAACCTGGCGTCGGCAATCTGCCATTTGTCCAGCCATTTTTGAATACAGTCCTGGCAGACGAATTTAACGTCCTTGATCTCATGAGCCGTAAAGTCATCCTTATAGTACACGATATCCCGGGGGGCAAATTTCTGCCCACACAGGGAACAAACCAAAGGCAATGTTCTGATCACGATAATCCTTCCTATCTTCGACTTTTAACTATATGAAAAAAGCCTTTACGAGGCAACTCGTAAAGGCCGATATTCAAAATGGTCGGAGCGACTAGATTCGAACTAGCGACCTCTTCCACCCCAAGGAAGCGCTCTACCAAGCTGAGCCACGCCCCGAATACCTTAGTAATATTAACTTATTTTGTACTAAAAGTCAAGCCCTTTATGCAAGGAAAAAAGGCTTTTTTAAAGAATTTTTGCGCCTGCCGTATCCAAAGTCAAAAGATGTGCGGCTGCTTTCTGTCCGTGAGCGGCAAAAGCATTGACCATGGCCTGCCCGATAGCGGCTCCGTCCTGAGCCGGATCGGCATACGCCATCAAAGTGGAACCGGCACCGCTGATAATGCAGTGGTACGCACCGGCTGACAGTCCAGCCTGAAAAACGTCTTCCATGCCGGGAATCAGATGTGCCCGGTACGGCTGGTGCAGTTTATCTTCCAGGGCCAGCGGCAGAAATTCATAACGTCCGCTCAGAAGTGCTCCCGCCAGCAAAGCGGACCGGGATTCATTAAAAACTGCATCCGGCAGCGGAATCTGGTGCGGGATGGCTTTGCGGGCCAAAGAGGTAGCCAAAGGTTTTTCCGGAACCACGGCAATAAATTGCAGCGGCTTGGCTGGCAAAAAACGCAGACAGTGCGGTACATCCTCTTCCAGGCAGCTGATGGTAAAACCGCCGTACAGGGCTGGAGCCACGTTGTCCGGATGGCCTTCAATCTTGTTGGCTACGTTTAAAAGTGCTTCCGTGGTTAAGTTAGCGCCGCTTAAGATACTGGCCGCCATGACTCCGCCCACGATGGCGGCGGAACTGCTGCCCAGACCCCGGGACATGGGAATGTCGTTGTGCATGATCAGGCTGATGCCCACCCGCTGGCGCTGCGTGTACTGATTCCAGACGTGCAGGAAAGAGGCAAAAGCCAGGTTGCGCCCGCTGGGATGCAGCATGCCGGCGCCTTCACCTGTCACCTTCAGATGAAAGCCGAACTCCTCATCGCTCACCGCGTAGGTGAACTCATCGTAGAGCGTACAAGCCAGGCCCATGCAGTCAAAAGCCGGGCCGCAATTGGCAGAAGTCGCCGGGATCTTAATGGTAACTGATTTCCTCATAACATGCCTCCGGGATTGTCCTTAGTCAAAATTTTTATCGACAACTCTGAGCACGCTGCAGATTTTTTTCACATTCGGCAGCGTAGCCAAAGTCTTGAGCGCCTTGTGCAAACTCTTCTCCGAAACGCCGTAAGTGATCACGACCAGTTCGGCCAGTCCCTGCTCCACATTTTCTTTTTGCAGGACGTTTTTCAAGCTGACCGAATGGGTGCCGAACACGGTAGCGATGGTGGCCAGGACGCCGGGTTTATCTTCCACATGCAGCCTGATGTAGCACGGGGAGATAATATTTTCCGGCTGGGCCAGGCGTTTTTCTTCAAAACAGGTACAGCTGATGCGTCCGGTAGCATGGTGCTGAATGTTCCTGGCGATATCGATAATGTCGCCGCACACGGCACTGGCCGTAGGTAAACGTCCGGCACCCAGACCTACGAACATAGCCTCTCCTACCGCATCACCGGTAACGAAGATGGCATTATAGACGCCGTTGATGGCAGCCAGCGGATGATCCTGGGGCAGCATCACAGGATAGACACAGGCACTGACGCCATGTTTGGCATCATTCCTGGCTACGCCTAACAATTTAATCACATAGCCTAAATCCCGGGCGTACTCAATATCATTTTGTTCGATACTATCGATACCTTCCACGTAAACATCGTCAATACTGATCCTGGTATTAAAAGCGATGGAAGCCAGGATGGCAATTTTCCGGGCGGCATCCAAGCCGCCCACGTCGGCGGTCGGATCCGATTCGGCATAGCCTTTGGCCTGGGCTTCCGCTAAGGCCTGCTGATAACTCATCCCTTCCTGGGTCATGCGGGTCAGCATATAGTTGGTGGTGCCGTTCACGATACCCAGGATGCTGGTAATCTTATTGGCCGCCAGACAGCTCTTTAAAGGACGGATAATGGGAATACCGCCACCCACCGCGCCCTCAAATAAAAAGTCAGCCTGATGCGCCTCGGCAGCAGCAAAAAGTTCCTTACCGTACTTAGCCAGCACATCCTTGTTGGCAGTCACCACGCTCTTACCTTGTTCCAGGGCAGCCAGCATATATTCTTTCGCCGGATGTTCCCGGCCGATCAGTTCCACCACGATATCGATATCTTTATCCTGCAGGATGTCCTCAATCTTTTCGGTGAGGGCATAGTTTTTTAAACCGGCGGGAGCCGTAGCCAGATGGTGTACCAGGATGCGTTTAATGGTAATGGGACAACCCACCTTCTTGGCGATATCAGCCTTGTTCTTTTCCAGGACCTGTACCACACCGCCGCCTACGGTACCCACGCCTAACAAACCCACCTGAATCGCTTTTTTCATCTTTCTTCCTCCTATTAAAAAAGGGCCTGCAAAAAATACAGGTCCCTGCAAAAATCTTCTTATACCTGTCCTAAAACTTCCAGGCGTTTCACACCGTCAATCATTCTCAGCTTATCCAACAGGGCTTCCAGATCCACGGTCAGGTTGTTGGTCTCGATGGAGATGGTGGTATTAGCCACACCCTGCAGCGGAATCCCCTGATTGATGGTCATGATGCTGCCTGAATCCTGAGCGACGGTGTCCAGGACCTTGGACAAGATACCGGCTTTGTGTTCCAGGAGCAGGTACAAAGTAATGATGCGGTCCTTGCTGGCTTCATAAAAGGGTAACACATAATCCTTATATTTATAGTAAGCACTGCGGCTGAGATTCATCCGGCCCACAGCTTCGTTAATTGTCTTTGCTTCACCCCGGGCCAGAATTTCTTTGACGCGGATGGTCTTCTTGATGGCTTCGGGAAGTATTTCTTCCCTGACAAGATAAAACTTGGTCTTCTCTGACATGGCGCCCTCCTTCATTCGGTTAAGTTGTTTTTCATTATAACATTGTTTTCTGGAAAAAGCCATATGTAGCAAAATATTTTCTCAAGCATTACAAAAATTATAAAAAAGCTAGCATAAAAATTAGAAATTTACATTACTTGGCTGGTGGCGGTTGATGACCGGCTTTAATCTTGCTTTCCGTACCGTTCAGCAAACGGCCGATATTGTCCTTGTGTTTTAAGATGACGAACAAGGCGGCCACCACGCCGAAAATGGCATACGGCAATGGGTAACCCCAGATGAATCCCATGGCGGCGGCGCACAGTGCGCCTACGATGGAACCCAGGGAAACGTAACGGGTAATGCCGACCAGGATCACCCAGACGATAAAACCGGTTAAGGCTCCCATCGGCAACAGATAAGCAAATAAACCTAAACCCGTGGCCACGCCTTTGCCGCCTTTAAAATGTAAAAAGAGCGAACAGTTGTGACCTAACAGGGCGCCGCAGGCAGTAACTACCATCAGCAGATGTTCCAGTTCTGCACCCGCCGCCATCCGGCCGCTGTGCAGCAGCCAGGCGGTAAGCAGTAAAGGTACGATACCTTTCAATATGTCCAGGACCAGGACGCCTAAACCCGGTACGGCCCCTACCGTCCTGAAGACGTTGGTGGCGCCGATATTACCGCTGCCATACTGGCGAATATCCATGCCGTAGGCAGCTTTCACGAGCCATAACCCGTTGGGAATACTGCCAAAAAGATAACCTAAAAGAAAAAGTCCGCAAGCTGCCAAGATCAAAATGAAGTCCCTTCCTATTTCCACTGAAAGTTAAGCTAAGTTTTGTTGCGAAAAAATTAATGCTTACTCGTCTTCCTCGTTCTTCGCCCGGATGATTAAATTTAAAGGCGTACCTTCAAAGCCGAACGACTCCCGCAGTTTGTTCTCCAGATATCTCTGGTAGGAGAAGTGCATGATTTCCGGATAATTAACGAAAATTACAAAGGTGGGCGGCTTGGTTTTCACCTGGGTGGAGAATAAAATCTTGAGCCGTTTGCCCTTGTCCGTAGGCGGCGGATTAATCGCCGTGGCATCGGTGATAACCTGGTTCAGCACCGAGGTAGAAATACGCATGGCGTTTTGTTCCGCCACATATTTGATGACTTCGGGCAGACGATGGATGCGCTGCTTGGTCAAAGCCGACACATAAACCACCGGCGCGTACTGCAGGAAAACTAATTCCTTGCGCAGCTCTTCCGTATAGCGTAAGGTGGAAGAATTGTCTTTCTTATACAGGTCCCATTTATTCACTACCAGGATAACGCCTTTACCGGCTTCATGAACGTAGCCCACAATCTTTTTGTCCTGCTCGGTCACGCCTTCCACGGCGTCAATAACCATCAGGATCACATCGGAACGGTCCACGGCCCGGAGGGAACGAATAACGCTATACTTTTCGATTGGTTCATCAATCTTCGCTTTGCGCCGCATACCGGCGGTATCAATAAATAAATATTTTTGCTTGTCGATGGTAACAGGAGTATCGATGGCATCCCGGGTGGTACCGGCCACATCGCTGACGATGGAGCGTTCCTGGCCTACCAGACAGTTGAAGATGGAAGATTTGCCCACGTTGGGGCGGCCGATCAGGGCTACCTTAATCTCGTCTTCATCCTGCTCTTCCCCGCTGACTAAAGTTGGCGGGAACTTTTCCACTACCGCATCCAGCATATCGCCTAAGCCTAAATGGTTGGCCGCCGAAATAGGTACCGGTTCCCCGATACCCAGATTATAGAACTCAAAGACGCCCAGTTCCTGTTTGGGAGAATCCGCTTTATTCACCACCAGCACGATGGGTTTCTTGGAACGGCGTAGGATATTTGCCACTTCCTGATCATCGCTGGTAATGCCGGTCCGGGCATCGCAGACAAACAAGATAACGTCCGCTTCCCGGATGGCAATCTCGGCCTGTTGCCGGACCGAAACCGCAATCACATCATTATTCATGGTCTCGATACCGCCGGTATCTACCATCATGAACTCCTTATCCAGCCATTCAGCGGTAGCGTACAGGCGGTCCCTGGTTACGCCGGGAGTATCTTCCACGATGGAGATGCGTTTGTTAGCCAATAGATTAAATAAGGTGGATTTACCCACGTTAGGACGGCCTACGATGGCCACGATTGCTTTGCTCATCTCGAAAACCTCTCAACTTTCTTCTTTACTATTCTTAATGGTCGATACCGTCACGGATGCCGATACCACGTTCATAATAATGCCGCACTTCCCGCATCTCGGTAATCAGGTCGGCGATGGCTAAAAGTTCCTGCGGTGCGTCCCGGCCGGTACAGATAATTTCCGTACCCTGCTGTTTATGGGCCTGCAAAAATTTGATGGCGGCGTCCACATCGATGAGATGGTGGGCCAGCACCAGGTTAAACTCGTCCAGGATCAGCAGGTCGGTCTGGCCTGCCAGGAGATACTGCCGGGCTTTTTCCCAGCCGGACTGAGCCAGCTTGAGATCCAGCGGATCCGGCTGCCGGAAATTCACAAAATCGTTGCGGCCTACCTGTTCCAGGGTAACATTCGGCAGATACTTACAACCGGTTACCTCACCGTAGCCGGCATCATCTTTCATAAAAGAAAGGATGACCGTCCGGGCACCAACGCCTACAGCGCGCAGGGCAACGCCCAAAGCGGCGGTGGTTTTCCCTTTACCGGTACCGGTATAAACTTGTAAGAGGCCAAAATCTTTCGCCATGCCCGTGCTCCTCATCATTCATTATGAAAAACTTACAATTAAATTAGGACAGCTGCTTAAATTATAACTTTAAATTTATGCTTCCGTTAAAGCCTGGTATAATTCGCCGCCGCTATGGATTAATTTTACCGGGCGGCCTAGTTTCGTCTTAAAGGTTGCCAGGCTCATGTCATCCAGGAACAGTTGATCCTGGTTCAGCACTACTGCCGGCAAAAGTACCGGTCCTTGTGCCGGTAAGGTAGCTAAGATATCGCCGCCGGTAAGCAGACCGGTCACATTGACCAAAGGTCCGAAGAATTTATTGGGTACGGCAATCAACTGATGGTGGGTACCGTGTTTTTGGTTAAACTCTGTCAGCAGCGGCTGTAAAACTTTGGCTGCGCTCTCGCCTACCGGAATCAGACAGTCAGGTACATTGGCTAAATGTGTTTCCCGCTCCGCCCGTTCCCACTCACACAAGAAGTTACGGCTGAGACCGATGCCGTTTTCCAGCTGAGGAAAGCCGTCGTACCAGTCTTCCGGCGGTAAAGGCAGACCGGCCAGCAGATAAAATTCATCACCCAGATAAATAAAGGATTTTCCCAGGGCGGCCCGGCATTCTTTTTGCCAGCCGGTAACCATTGCGACTAAGGCCGCGGCTTCCGCCTGGGTAAAGGTACGCAGGCTGGTCAGCTGAGCCCGGTTCTTGGTTAAACCTACCGGTACTACGGCCATGGTGGCTAATGCCGGCATCAGCGCCCGCAAATCCTGGTAAGTCCGGACCAGTTCCTGACCGTCATTATAGCCGGGGCAGCATACGACCTGGGCATGCACTTCAATCCCGGCATCCAGTAAAGCTTTTAACCGGGGCAGCAGCTGGTCGGCAGTTTCATTGCGCATCATGCTGCATCTTAAAGCCGGGTTGGTCGTATGCACGGAAACATACAAAGGCGACAGATGCCGCCGTAAGATATCGGCAAAATCTGCCTCGTCCATGTTGGTCAGGGTAATAAAATTACCGTATAAGAAAGAAAGACGATAATCATCGTCGCGCACATACAATTGTTTACGCATCCCGGGAATCATCTGGTCCACGAAACAAAATAAACAATGGTTCTGGCAGCAACGTACGCCGTCAAAGACAGCGCTGTCAAATTCCAGGCCCAGATCTTCGTCCGGGTCTTTCGTAATGGTTAAAGTTCGTAGAATCCCCTGCCGGTTCTCCAGGGTTAACTGCACCCGGTCCGTGGCAGCGGCAAAACTTACATCCAGGATATCATGAAGCTCCGTACCGTTCACCGCGCACAGATATTCACCTTTTTGAATGCCTGCTTCCGCGGCGGCACTATTTTTTTTAACTTTACTGATGAGTCCCTTCATCATGACACCTCTTCATATGCACTTTCTTTATTATACAATATTCCCGGGGCAAACACAAAGCCTTCAGATAGAAAAAGCCCGCTTAGCGTGTAAGCGGGCTTCCAAGTTTTTATTTACGGATTTCCAACTTTTCTACGATACCACGGTAACGCTCAATGTCATGTTTTTCCAGATAATCCAGCAGACCACGACGTTGGCCTACCATCTTTAACAGGCCGCGGCGGGAATGATGATCTTTCACATGGCTCTTCAGATGATCGGTCAGGGTGTTGATACGGGAAGTCAGAACCGCAATCTGTACTTCCGGAGAACCGGTATCACCTTCGTGGGTAGCAAACTTCTTAATGATTTCTTGTTTTTGTTCAGTCTTCAACATAATTTTCTTCCTCCATTGCTTTAATTTGGCCACAGCTGAGTAGACGCTGGAAGTAACGTTATACTAAGCTCTGGTTAGAACAGTGTAATTTTACCATATCGTTAATAGAAATGCAACTAATTTCTGGCCCACTTCCAAAAGGAACGGACCTGGGTTTCGTCTGCCTTAATTTGCGCTTGTAAAGCCGCTACCGAGGTAAACTTTTTTTCGGGACGGATACATCTGGCAAACGCTACCCGGATGGTCTGACCGTATAACTGCGCCTGGAAATCAAAAAGATGACTTTCCAAGACTTCCTGGCGTACATCCGTAAAGGTAGGATTTAGTCCCAGGTTAGCCATGCCGGCATAAATTTTATCGGAAGGAATCGTAATCTGTACCGCATAGACGCCTGCCGGCGGCAGGGCCACCTTACTCCGGTCCAGGTACAGGTTCGCCGTAGGAAAACCCAGGGTGCGGCCCCGCTTAAAGCCGGGCGCTACCACGCCGGTAACGCTGTAAGTCCGGCCCAGCATCTTATTAGCAAAAACCAGTTTGCCGGCCTGAATTAAATTCCGGATAGCGGTGCTGCTGATGATATTGCCATGTTCGGTAAGCAAAGGACGCACGATTACCTGAAAGCCCAGCTGTGCACCGGCTAACTTTAAGGAATCAGTGTTGCCGTTGCCTTCAAAACCATAGCTGAAATTTTCTCCTACCACCAGACAACGGCTTTGCAGTGGCTGCAGTTTTGCTAAAAAAGCATCCGGCGTCAGCGACGCCAGTTGTTCGTCAAAGGGAATATCCAAAAGCAGGTCCACACCTACTTGTTTCAGCATGGCCAGCTTATCGGTCTCGCTTAATAAAGCTACCGGCACCCGTGCGGGATTGATGCAGGCATAAGGATGATTACTGAAAGTAAAAACCGCGGTCTGCAGCTGTAATTTTTGGGCCAGGTTCCTGGCCGTACCGATCACATCCAGATGGCCTCGGTGTAAACCGTCAAAGGTTCCCAGAGCTAGGACGCAGGGCGTATGTGTTTGTAAGTTTGCCAGCGAGGTAATTATTTTCATACCGTTATTTTCCTTCAGATTTAAACGCAGGCTTTGCCAAAATTTTGAGCGCCTGGACTTTCTCCTGTTCCACCCGTACCACGCCTAAAAATTGCTCCTGGCTGTACAAGGCCTGGATACCATCCTTGCTGCCGAAAACCGTAGTTTTAACGCCGCAGGTGATCCGGTAGGCTTGCAGAGGATTAACTTCTAACCGGGGCAAATGTTGGACGGCTGCTGCCGGTGGCAGTAAATACTCAGCCGGTGCCTGCTCAATTTCTTCCAGGGTATGCGCCGTGTCCAACGTAAAAGTTCCTGCCTGCAGCCGCAGCAAAAAGGTCATGGTGGCACAGGTCTGTAAAGCCTGGCCGATATCTTCTAATAAGGTACGGATATAGGTACCCCGGGAGCAAACCACTTCTACCGTAAAACGGGGTAAAGCCATCTCCACCAGTTCCAGTTTCTGGATAAAAATCTCCCGGGGAGCACGGACAATTTCCTTACCTTCCCGGGCGTACTGATACAGTTTTTTACCGTTCAGCTTAAGCGCGGAATACATAGGAGGAATTTGTTGTTGCGCACCTAAAAAACCTTGTAAGGTTTGCCGCACAGCCGCGGCATCCAGTACCGGCACCGGCAAAACTTGTTTGACGCTGCCGCTGTCGTCGCCGGTATTAGTAGCCTGACCTAACAGTGCTTCCGCCCGGTAACATTTTTGATTTTCCAGGGCATATTCCAGCAGCTTGGTCGCTTCACCCAGAAAAACCGGTAAAACGCCGGCCGCATCCGGATCCAGGGTGCCGGCATGGCCGACCTTCTTGGTCTTATAAATACCCCGGACGATATTCACCACATCCTGGGAAGTCATCCCGGGGACCTTGAGTACGTTCAGGATACCGGAATTCATGATAAAGCCGTCTCCAGTGCCGCCAGGATTTGTTTTTTCGTGGTAGCCAGGTCAGCTTTTAAACCACAGCCGGCTGCCTTTTGATGACCGCCGCCGCCAAAGCTGAAGGCAATCTTGGAAACATCGATGTTCTTGGCACGCATACTAACCCTGGTGAAACCGGGTTCTATTTCCTTAAACAGGATGGCCACCTCTACGCCCTCAATATAACGGGGAAAAGAGATAAAAGAATCCGTATCCACATTCTTGTCGTAGACGGCGTTACTGATTTCCAGATAGGCGATGGCGCCCTGATGGGTAAAGGTCAGCGTGTTCAAAACTTTGCTGAGCATGGTCACGGTTTCCCGGCTTTTCAGCTCCAGGTTGTCGGAGATAAAGCTGGGGTCCACGCCAAATTCCAGCAAATGGGCGGCCGCCCTTAAGGTCTTGGCCGTGGTATTGGAATACTTAAAGCTGCCCGTATCCGTATACAGGCCGGTAAAGATACAGTAGGCAGTGGTTTTATCCAGCTGCCAGTGCATCTCCCCCGCTAAATCATAAATGATTTCCGCGGTAGCTGCTGCCTGGGCATTCAGATAAAGATATTCCGCAAAGCGGGTATTGGTCTTATGGTGGTCCAGGTTGAGGACATGGCCGGCCTTAACCAGTTGTAACACATTCCCGGCCCGATCCGCTGAGCTGGAGTCCAGGATTACCAGCACATCCGCCGGATAGATCTGTCCTGCCTGTAAACGCTGGTAGCCGTCAATACCCGGGATGAATTTCAAATTCATGGGAATATCGTCATCCACCGTCAGTAGTACTTTTTTACCCAAGGCCCGCAGTAAATGTCCCAAAGCTAAAGTTGAACCCAGGGTATCACCGTCCGGATTCACATGGCTGCACAAAATGACAGACTGTGCCTGTTCCAGCAGTTTCCCGGCTTCAGCTAAGGAACATTCCCTACTCATGGTGCGTACCTTCATTCTTCTTGATCTCGTTTAACAGACTGTCAATGTGGGCGCCGTATTCAATGGAGGCATCTTTAGCCAGGACTAGCTCTGGCGCGAAACGGAGCCTGATCCGTTTCGCAATTTCCGTACGCATATAGCCTACGGCTTTTTCCAGGGCATCCCAAACTGCTTTTTGCTCCGCCTCCGAACCGTACACGCTGATGTAAACTTTAGCCTGGCTCATATCCCGGGTCAACTTCACATCGGTCACGGTCACGTTCTTGATACGCGGGTCCTTGACATCCATAAGTAACATGTTGCTAAGTTCCTGCTTAATCAGCTCCTGCACTTTTTCAACACGTAACTGTTTTGCCATAATCGTTCACCTTAGCCTTCCTTATTCAGGCTTAACTTCTTCCATGACGTAAGCTTCAAAGACATCGCCTTCCTTGATATCGTGGAACTTGGCCAGGGTAATACCGCATTCAAAACCACTGGTCACTTCCCGGACATCGTCCTTAAAGCGACGTAAGGATTCCATATCGTCTTCCGCGATGACGATGCCGTCACGAACGACACGGATCTTGGCGCTGCGGGTTACTTTGCCTTCCGTGACATAGCAACCGGCAATCAGCATCTTGGAAATCGTGATGACCTGGCGTACTTCTACCCGGCCAATGACATTTTCTTTGAAGGTGGGCGCCAGCATGCCTTTGATAGCGGCTTCCACATCATTGATGGCATCATAAATGACACGGTAGGTGCGGACATCAACCTTTTCCGATTCGCTGAGCTTGCGGGCATTAGCATCCGGACGGACGTTAAAACCAATGATCAAAGCGTTGGCAGCACTGGCCAGGGTCACATCGGACTCATTGATGGCGCCGACGCCGGAATGGACAATCACGACCTTGACCTCATCGTTCTTGATATTTTCCAAAGAAGAACGCAGAGCTTCAATCGTACCTTGAACATCCGCCTTGACCACGATATTTAATTCTTTCAGCTCGCCTTCCTGAATGCGCTTGAAGATATCGTCCAGGGAAACCTTGCCTACCTTATGTACTTCCTCGTTGCGAATCTTGGCCACACGTTTTTCTGCTACCGTACGTGCGGTACGTTCATCCGTGGCATCCAGCATATCGCCGGCCATAGGCACATCGTTTAAGCCTAAGACTTCCACAGGCGTGGACGGTAAAGCCTTGCGGACTTTTTCGCCACGATCGTTAATCAAAGCCCGGACGCGGCCGTAGGTAGTACCGGCGATAATATAATCGCCAATCTTTAACGTACCTCTTTGAATCAGCGCCGTAGCTACAGGACCGCGGCCTTTATCCAGCTGAGCCTCGATGATGGTGCCGTGAGCCGGCAGATTCGGGTTGGCCTTCAAATCCTGAACTTCGGCCACCAGCAGGATCATTTCCAGTAATTCTTTTAAGCCGGTTTTCTGACGGGCAGAAACGGGCACCATGATGGTATCGCCGCCCCAGTCCTCAGGAATCAGTTCCTGTTCGGCCAGCTGTTCCTTGACATGTTCCGGGTTAGCGCCCTGCTTATCAATCTTATTGATAGCGACAATGATGGGCACCTTGGCAGCCCTGGCATGATGAATTGCTTCCAAAGTCTGAGGCATTACGCCGTCATCGGCGGCAACGACCAGCACGGCAATATCCGTGCACTGAGCGCCGCGGGCACGCATAGCGGTGAATGCTTCGTGACCAGGTGTATCCAGGAAGACAATCTTCTTACCCTGCAGGTTAACGGAATAGGCACCGATATGTTGCGTGATGCCGCCGGCCTCATGAGAAGTAACGTTGGTTTTCCTGATGGCATCCAGTAAAGAAGTTTTGCCATGGTCTACGTGGCCCATGACCGTAACAACTGGCGGCCGGAAAACCCTGAGCTCCGGATCATCTTCTACTTCCGGAATTTCTGTCGGATCTTCTTCCGGCGGTAACGGCAGTACTTCCACGTTGAACTCTGTGCCTACTAAAACGGCCGTATCAAAATCGATATCCTGGTTGATAGTTACCATCACGCCTAACAGGAATAAGGATTTAATGACCTCGCTGACTTCGCGTTTAATCAGTTTGGCAAATTCTTTTACATTGATGGATTCAGCAATCTTGACCGAGGTAGGTCTTACGATCTCTACGGTTGCCGGTTGCTGTTCCCTGCGGTCATCCCTGTTGCGCAGATGTTTATTATTCCTGCCTAAATGATTGGTATTACGATTGGGACGGCTATCCCTGGTAGCATAAGAACCCTTGATGGTCTCATGCTCGTGTTTTTTGTTATATTTTTCTCGGCTTTCCTTACCGCGCGGGATCTCAATGTTCTTAAAAGGATCTTTGCTGTTAGAGGCCGGTTTGCGGAAACCACCGGGGCGATTGCCGGGCTTGCCGCCCTGGAACCTGTTGTTGCCCTGGTAGCCGCCACCACCACGGTTATTCTGGAAACGGTTGCCGCCGTTGCCCTGATAACCACCACCGCGGTTATTTTGGAAACGGTTGCCGCCATTGCCCTGGTAACCACCCTGAGGACGGTTGCCCTGATAACCGTTAGGACGCTGGTAGCCGGTGCCGGATTGGCCGGAACGTTGATAACTACCACTGCCGGTGGAACCAGTGTGTTGATAGTTACCGGTGCCGGATTGGCCGGAACGCTGATAACTGCCGCTGCCGGTCTGACCGGAACGTTGTCCGTGCGGACCTACAAAAACGCCACCCGGACGTCTCTGTTGTCCCTGGTAATGATTGTTATTGGTATGTCCCTGATAATTATTGTTGCCATAAGGACGGGGATTCTGATGGCCCTGGTTCCTGGTGTCACCGCCGGCAGGACGGTTGTCCTGATGCGGCGTGAAAGTTTGTGCCGGTCTGGGCGCCGGTTTTTGTACAGGCGTGGCCGGTTTCACAGGAACTGCAGTATGTGCTTGAGTGGCAGGTTGTACCGGGGCCGGTTTTACCACTTTGGGTTGTACCGGAGTTTCCGCCTTCACCGCAGGTTTCGCAGGTTTAGCTGCCGGTACCGGTCTGTTCACCGGGGCAGTAGGTTTTGCGGCCACCGGTTTTGCAGGTGCCGGCGGCATATTTTTCGGTCCGTTCTGTTGAGGACGGTGTTCCGGTTTAGCTTTGACCGCGGGCGCGTTCTTGTGAAAATGTTTATTCACTACGGCCATAACAGCATCATCAGCTACGTTTAAATTACTTTTTTGCATATTATTCTTTGCCAGGATATCCAGGATCTCATTGGTCTTAACACCAAGTTCCTTGGCTACCTCAAAAATTCTTTTCTTAGCCATGCAGCCACCTCCAATTATTTATCGACGAGCATTGCTTTTTTTAACATTTTCACAAAACCGGGATCAAGGACAGCCACAGCCGTACGCTGGGCTTTGCCGATGCTTGCTCCCAAAGTCTCTTTGTCAAGCGCTTCTACCACGGGCACCTGTCCGGACTCTGCCAGATACTGCAGCTCTTTTTTCGTATTAGGTGCAGTATCGGTAGCCATGACTAACAATTTAGCCTGACCACTTTTTAAGGCATCGTGGATGGCGAAATCACCGGAAGCAAGTTTCCCGGCTTTTTGCGCCAGCCCCAGGGCAAATAAAACTTTACGTTCATCCATGGGCCAGCTCCGCTAACAGTTTCTGGTAAACTTCTTCACTGATGGGCTTTTCCAAGGCTCGTTCCAGTTTTTTACCTTTCACAGCCTTGCTGATACAATCAGCACTAGGACACACATAAGCACCACGGCCGGGTTTCTTACCTGTCAGGTCTAAATTAATTTCACCTGCTGGTGTGCGGACTACCCGGATCAAATCTTTTTTATCCTTCATCATTTCACAGCCCACACATTTCCGTTGAGGTACCTTGCGTTCTTTCATCAGGCATCACCACTTTCTGAGGTTGCCGTCTCTGTCGCAGCAGGTTCAGCAGCGGCAGGCGCCTCGGTGGTTGCAGGAGCCGGATTCTCTCCCTGCTCCGCCAGAGCCTTAGCCTGAGTTTCACTCTTAATATCAATCTTCCAACTGGTCAGCTTAGCGGCCAGCCTGGCATTTTGTCCTTCTTTGCCAATGGCCAGGGACAGCTGATAATCAGGTACTACTACCCGGCAGATCTTTTCTTCGGCATTGGTGGTCGTACTGACTACCTTGGCCGGCGATAAGGCATTAGCGACGAACTCGTCCGGATCCTCGCTGTAGCGGACAATATCAATCTTTTCGCCGCGCAGCTCGTTAACGATGTTCTGGACCCGCATACCTTTATGTCCTACGCAAGCGCCGACTGGGTCAATATTTTCGTCTTTGGTATAGACGGCAATCTTAGAACGGGTGCCGGCTTCCCGGGCCACGGATTTAATTTCCACCAGGCCGTCATGAATTTCCGGGACTTCCAGCTCGAATAAACGCTTCAGCAGACCGGGATGCGTGCGGGAAACCAGGATTTGAGGTCCTTTATTGGTTTTCTTAACCTCGATGATATAGAACTTCATCCGGTCATGGTACTCATAAACTTCACCGGGAATCTGTTCGTTTTGAGCCAGGATGGCTTCTACCTTGCCCAGGTCGATGAAAACAGTACCCCGCTCCATCCTCTGGATGATACCGGTGACGATGTCATCTTCCCGACCGGAATATTGGTCGTAAACGATACCGCGTTCTGCTTCCCGGATGCGCTGCATGATAATCTGTTTCGCATTCTGGACGGCGATACGGCTAAAATCCTTGGGGTAAACCTCTTGCTCAATAATATCTTCCAGCTGATAGTCCGGATTAAGTTTCTGTGCTTCCGCCAGCGCAATTTCCTCATGGGGATTTGTAGGTGTTTCCACTACCGTACGTTTTTCAAAAACATGGAAATCGCCGTTTTTTCTGTCCAGTTCCACCCGGACGGTCTGAGTACTGTCAAAATTCTTCTTGTACGCTACCACCAGGGCATCTTCCACCGCCTTAAACAGTACTTCCGGTTCAATTCCCTTTTCCTTGCCTAATTCCTCAATGGCATTCACAAAATCTGAGCTCACTTGATAATTCCTCCTGTCCTAAAAATCCAAATGCGGGCGGATGTTAGCAATCAATTTACGATCAAGTACATCCTGTTTCTTAAATTCTTTTCCCTTAATTATTTTTCGAATGGTAATAGTCTCCGGCGTATGTTCTTCCATGATACCGGTGACTTCTTTCAACCCTTCCCAGGGCGCAAAAAAATTAATATCAATCTTGAGACCGTAATGCGCCATAAAATCAGCGTCGGTCTTTAAAGGCCGGTCAATACCCGGCGAAGAAACTTCCAGATTATATTTCTCCTTAAGCAGTTCATTTTTGTCCAGAACTTCCGCTACTTTTTCACTGACCAGCTGACAGTCATCAATCTCGATGCCCTCCGGCTTGTCAATAAAAATACGCAGGTACCATTCTTTCTCACGCACATACTCCACGTCTACCAGCTGGAGCTTGCAACTGGTCACGATTGGTTCTACCAGCTTGGTAACCAGCTTTTCTACTTCATCCCTTTTCAAACTTAACACCTCACAAAAGCCCCTAAATAAGACTAAAGAGCGGGTTTCGCACCCACTCTTTTCATCACAACATTAATTTCTTTAAAATATTATATCATTTAAAGTTAAAGAAAACAAGCACTTCCTTCAATATATGGCCCTGAAACCGGGAGTCAGAACAAATTAATCTGATCAGTATCCGGCAGGTCGTTTAACATACCGTAGGCCGTCATCTTATCAATGGTAGCCTGGCCAATCTTGGAACGGTTCCGCAGGTCCTCTTTGGAGATAAAGGGAATACCGTTAGCACGGGCCTGAACGATACTCAGGGCTGCCGTGGTACCCACCCCGCTTAAAGCGGACAAGGGAATCCTGATACCGGTCTTGGTAACCGAGAACCGGGTAGCTTCAGACTTGTATAGATCAATCGGCTCAATGGTCAGTCCCCGTTCCAAAAGTTCTACCACCAGTTCCAGATACGTGACTGCTGATTTATCAGTGGGCGAAGCTTTAAAACCCTGGGCGTAGACATTCTTAATAAAGGCCTTGATGCCATCCTTACCCTGGGTAAGATAAGCAGCGTCAAAATCCGGGGCGCGTACGGTAAAATACGCAGCATAGTAGGCAGCCGGATAATGTACCTTGCAGTAGGCAATCCGGTAGGCCATGAGCACATAAGCAACTGCATGGGCCTTCGGGAACAGGTACTTCACCTTTTCACAGGAATCCAGATACCAGTCCGGGATCTTCGCCTGGCGCATGGCTTCTTTCATGGCCGGTTCCAGGCCTTTTTTGGCGGCCTTGCCTTTCCGGACAAATTCCATCACTTTAAAAGCCATGGAAGGTTCCACGCCTTTGGCTATCAAACTGGTCATGACATCATCACGGGTCGAGATAGTTTCAAATTTAGATTTGCCCGTCCTGATTAAATCCTGGGCATTGTTCAGCCACACATCCGTGCCGTGGGAATAACCGGAGACGCGGACCAGTTCGCTAAACTTTTTAGGCTGCAGTTCCTGAATCATACCCCGGGTGAACTGCGTACCGCATTCCGGAATACCGTATGTACCTACATCCGTACCGATTTGTTCCGGAGTGACGCCCAAAATTTCCGGTGAAGAAAAGATGGACATGGTTTCTTCGTCGCCGATAGGAATCTCCCTGGCGTTAAGACCTGTTAATTCTTCCAGCATCTTGATGACGGTAGGATCATCATGGCCCAGGATATCCAGCTTGACCAGCCGGTCGTTAATCTTATGATAATCATAATGGGTGGTGATGATACCTTTACGCCGGTCATCGGCAGGATAGTTCATGGGCGTGATGTAGTGGATGTCCAGGTTACGCGGGATAACCATGATGCCGCCGGGATGCTGGCCGGTAGTGCTTTTAACTCCTGCCAGGCCCTCTATCAGGCTGTAAATAAAAGCCGGATGGACTTTCAAATGTTTCTCGTCATAATATTTCTTGATATAGCCCCAGGCTGTCTTCGTGGCGATGGTAGAAATCGTACCGGCACGGCAGACATTATCCCGGCCGAATAATTCTTCGGTATACTTGTGGGCCTTGGGCTGGTAATCACCGGAAAAGTTTAAATCAATATCGGGCACCTTGTCGCCTTTAAAACCCATGAACACGGCAAAAGGAATGTTTTGTCCGTCCCGGTCCATCGGCGTGCCACAGTGTGGACATTTTTTTTCGGGCATATCAAAACCACTGGCGTATTCGTTGTTGGTAAAAAACTCCGAATACCGGCAGTTAGGACAGCGGTAATGTGGTACTAGAGGATTAACCTCGGTAATATTAGTCATGGTTGCGACGAAAGAAGAACCTACGGAACCACGGGAACCAACCAGGTAGCCGTCGTCCAGAGATTTCTTGACCAGTTTTAAGGCAATAAGGTACAACACGGCATAGCCGTGAGGAATGATGGAACCTAATTCCTGAATCAGCCGGTCCTCCACGATCTTAGGCAGAGGATCGCCGTATAATTCCCGGGCCCGGGCGTAACTCCGGTCCTTGATAATTTGCTCGGCACCGGAAATATTGGGTGCGTACAGCTGGCTATCATCCGGTACCGGATTAAATTTTTCCACCTGATCCGCAATCTTATTCGTATTGGTGACGCACACTTCGTACGCCGCTTCCTGACCCAGATAGGTAAATTCCTGCAGCATCTCTTCAGTGTTGCGGAAATACAAAGGAGCCTGCTGATCGTAATCGCTGTAACCCTGGTTAAATTGCAGGACCGCCCGGATGCGGGCATCTTCCTTATTCAGGAAATGGGCATCACAAGTACCTACTACCGGTTTGCCCAGCCTTTTGCCCAGGTCGTAAATGCGTTTATTATTAGCCTGCAGCTGCTCTACCGTAAATGTTCCGTTACGGTTCAAGAACATGTTATTACCGATAGGCTGAATTTCCAAATAATCGTAAAAGGCGGCAATCTTTTCCAATTCCACATCGGAAGCGCCTTTTTCCACTGCCTGATAGAGCTCGCCAATTTCACAGGCGCTGCCAATCAGCAAGCCTTCCCGGTGTTCTTCAATCAGTTCTTTAGGCATGGTGGGACGGGCCCGTTTACCATTGCCTAATAAGTAGGTTAAATGGCTTAGCGTAACCAGCTGGTATAAATTGCGCAAACCAATCTCATTCTTCGCTAAAAGGATGATGTGGTGCGAACGGATCTTGCCCGTATGTGGCAGATGGTCGCGTAAGATATCGCCCTCGTCGTTAGTGATCAGATAGCCTTCACAACCAAAGATTAATTTTAAGCCGCTGCCTTTGGCGGCATTAAAACAGGTAGGAAAAGCCTGGACAACACCGTGGTCCGTGATGGCTAAAGCCTTATGGCCAAAACGAATAGCAGTTTCTACCAGGGCATCCATATCCGTAACGCCATCCAGCTTGCTCATCTTGGTATGGCAGTGCAGTTCCACCCTTTTAGTTTCCGCCAGGTCTACCCTTTCCGGAACAGACAGGACCTGGATGGACTTTGGTGTCAGCACCATATCGTCAAAACTAAACTTATCCGGCGCGGCATCACCGGCCACGCGTAGGAGCATACCTGGTTTCAGTTTGTTTTTCAGGGCGATGCATTCTTCCAGGGTATCGAAACGCAATTTCACATAAATACCGCCGGTAACATCAGCTATGCTGAAAATCAGTAGCACTTTCTGGGTACGCAGCACCTTTTCGTTAAAGGCCTGCATCACGCCGTCCTTATCCATGTATTTTACGAAAGTGCCTTCCACGACAATCTTGTTTTCTTCTTCCGTGATATCCTGCAAAGGACGCACTTTACCCTTGATAGGGTCACCGTAAACCAGACCGTCTGTTTTTTTAGCGCCATAGACCAGGTCGTACGCTTTTTGGAACGCACTGGCAGGCACGGGAGCTGCTTTTTCTTTACGGGTAGTTTTTTTGGCTACCGCTGGCGCAGTTGTAGCTTTGGATTTGGCTGTACTTGTGGCTGTAGACGGCGGGGCCGGTGTACGCGCAACTTTTGGAGCGGCCGTTTTTTCCTGTTTAGCAGTTGTAGTTTTTGCTTCGGAACCAGCCTGAGTTCGCTCCTGTGGATTTAAGCAGTGCCAGGTAATTTTGGACACAGAAAAAGCAGCGGCAAGCTCATCGCCCACCGCTTGCAAGGTTGCATCAACTATCGGCGCCACAGCCCGGTAATCTATCTGCCAGATACCTGCGTCTTCATCAATCCAGATGCGCTTTAAGCGCAGCACGCTGAGCTGTAATTTTTGCAGGCTGTCCAGCTGGGTAGTTTCCAGGAAAGTAGCCCAAGCTTTGGCTCCCGGAATAAAATAATATTGCGCTTGCATTTATCTATACCTGATTCTCATTAATTGACATTTTCTAAGGAAATCACACCGGCAATATCCTGGATACCGCCGATGATGGTATTGGCGTCCATCTCTTTATCAACTTTCAGATAGACTTCCAAAACCAGTTGTTTTTTACTGGCGGCGGTTTTCACATTCAAAGTTTTAACTTTTACGCCGTTTTCCGCCAGATACGAAGTAATTTCGGTGATGGTACCCTGCTTGTTGTCTGTGACGATGCGGACAAACCTGCGGTCAGCCCGGTTCGTGCCGGCAAAACGCTTTTCCCAGTTATGAAAAGTTACCAGGGTAATCATGGTGATGGCCGTAGCGGCTCCACCTACTAAAAACATGCCGGCGCCAACGGCCAGACCGATGGCAGACACCATCCACAAACTAGCCGCCGTGGTTAAACCGCGAATGGTCACGCCTTCGTGCAGGATGGTACCGGCGCCTAAAAAGCCGATACCGCTGACAACTTGGGCCGCGATACGTGCTGAATCACGATTGCGGGGATATTCAAAAGGCTGAGCATCGAAACCGTCAAAGCCATATAAGGATACCAGCATGATCAAGGTCGAACCGGCGCAGACCAGAATGTGGGTCCTGAAACCGGCGGGACGATCGCCGCTGCCACGTTCCATCCCGACGATACCACCAAAAATCGCCGAAACAACCAACCGGACCAGCATGGTGAAATCTATGGAAGAGACTATGTTGTTAAAAAAAGCAGCGTCCATTCTTGTTTCGCCTCCCACCTAACTTACTGCCCTTACAGGGTCTTCAACAACTCTTTGATGGTCGTGACATAATCGCTAATCAACGGTAACATCTTCACTTCACCGGTCTTACGGATCTTGAGTTCCAGATTGCCGGTGCTGATAGTCTTGGGACCAACGACAACCCGGAGCGGATAACCAATCAAATCCGCATCTTTAAATTTGACGCCCGGGCGTTCATTCCTGTCATCAATGATAACTTCCACCCCGGCTTGCTGCAACTGGGTATAAATTTCTTCCGCTTTCTGCACGCTTTCCTGGTCTTTGTTATTCACAGGCACTACCAGGACATGGTAAGGCGCAATAGCTGCCGGCCAGATAATGCCGTTCTCATCATTGTATTGCTCCACCGCAGCTGCCATGGTACGAGAGACACCCACACCGTAGCAACCCATCTGCATCGGCTTCGGTTTGCCGCCTTCATCCAGATACGTAGCTTTTAAAGCTTCGCTATATTTGGTAAACAGCTTAAAGACCTGGCCGACTTCAATACCGCGAGCCTTAGAAACTTTGCCGCCGCAGTGAGGACAAGCATCCCCTTCTTGAATCAGACGGATATCGGCCACATAGGTCGGTGTAAAATCCCGGCCGGGATTAACGTTCAAATAGTGGAAACCTTCTTTATTCGCACCGCAGCAGAAATTGTGCATCTTCATCACGGACTGGTCCACCACGATCATGATCTTTTTCGGATCAAGGCCAACAGGACCCATGTAGCCACCTACCGTTCCTGCCGCCGTCAGCATGGCTTCATCAGCCATTTCTACGCCCAGCACATGACAGGTGTTAACTACTTTCACTTCGTTTACTTCATGGTCACCCCGGACAAAGCACAGGATGAGACCTTTTTCACTCTTGTAAGCCACGGCTTTAACCGATTTTTCCACCGGCAGTTTCAGATAAGCACAGACATCAGCTATCGTCTTGCAATCCGGCGTAGCCACAATCTGTTTTTCCTGAGCAGCTTCCGGAGCCGTTTCAATCACATGAAGTTCGGCCTTCTCGGTATTGGCGGCATAATTGCACTTTTCGCAGTATACGATTTCTGCTTCGCCGCTGTCCGCCAGCACCATGAATTCATGGGAACCGCTGCCACCGATGGCGCCGCTATCTGCTTCGACCGGACGGAACTTGAGTCCGCATCTGGTAAAGATACGGGTATAAGCATCATACATAGCTTTATAAGAAGCGTTCAAGCCAGCCTCGTCCACGTCAAAGGAATAAGCATCTTTCATGATGAACTCACGACTGCGCATCAAGCCAAAACGGGGACGGCGTTCATCCCGGAACTTATCCTGAATCTGATAGACGCACAGCGGCAGTTGCCGGTAGGAACGTACGTCGGCACGAATTAGCGTGGTTACCATTTCCTCATGGGTAGGTCCCAGACAAAATTCGCGGCTATGGCGATCCTTGACCCGCCACATTTCTGCACCATAAACATCCCAGCGTCCGCTTTCCTGCCAGATTTCTGCCGGTTGCACCACCGGCATCAGGATTTCCTGGCTGCCGATAGCGTCCATTTCTTCCCGGACAATATTTTCAATCTTATGGAGCACACGCCAAGCCAAAGGCAGATAAGTATAGATGCCACCGGCAGCCTTGCGCATATAGCCGGCTCTCAACATTAATTTGTGACTGGGAATCTCCGCCTCTGCCGGAACTTCCCTCAAAGTAGGTGCATATAATTTAGATACGCGCATTCGTGTTCTTCCTCTCATTTAAAATATTTTGAATTTCAGCAAACAAAGCACTAATTAACTGGTCTTCTGGTACCTTACGGAGAATCTGGCCTTTCTTAAAGACCAGACCTTCACCCATGCCGCCGGCAATACCTACATCAGCTTCTCTGGCTTCGCCCGGTCCGTTGACCACGCAACCCATGACGGCTACCGTGATAGGTTCTTTGATGTCTGCCAGCCGTTTCTCTACGGTCAAGGCCAGCTTTTCCAAATTAATCCGGGTACGGCCGCATGTAGGACAACTGATAAGGGTAGGACCGTATTCCCGTAAATTTAAAGCTTTTAAGATGCTGTAGGCTACCTTGACCTCATTTACGGGGTCGCCGGTCAGGGAAACCCTGATGGTATCGCCGATGCCTTCAGCTAACAAGGTGCCGATACCGACGGCAGATTTAATGATACCGGAGTTGACCGTACCGGCTTCCGTGATGCCCACATGCAAAGGATAATCACACTGCTGGGACAGCAACCTGTAAGCGGCCACTGTCAAAGGCACATCGTGACATTTTAAGGAAACCACGATATTACGGTAATCCAATTCTTCCAAAATTTTAATATGGCGCCAGGCAGCTTCTACTAACGCTTCAGCCGTAGGATGGCCGTATTTTTCCAGCAAGTCTTTAGGTAAAGAACCGGCGTTCACACCAATCCTGATAGGAATATTTAAAGGCTTAGCTGCCGCCACGACGGCTTCTACTTTTTCTCTGCCGCCAATGTTGCCGGGATTAAGTCTTAAACCGTCAACATGCGCCGCAATAGCGGCCAAAGCTAACTGATAATCAAAATGGATATCAGCCACCACCGGAATCGGACTACGGGCCACGATACCGGCTAATCCCTTGGCAGCCGCCATATCCGGTACGGCACAGCGGATTAATTCGCAACCAGCCGCAGCCAGGTCATGTATTTGTTTTAAGGTTCCTTCCACGTCATCTGTATGCGTGTTCGTCATGGACTGCACCACGATGGGAGACTTGCCACCCATCTTCACAGTTCCTACCTGTACCTGACGGGAATGTCTGCGTTCCATAAAACGCCTCCTTATCTCAGTAAATCTTTATAAGTCGCAAAAATTGTAATAGCTAAGATCATGATGATTCCGGCAGTCTGGATATTCTGCATCGCTTTCTCGCCCACTTTTCGTCCGGTGACACCTTCCCATAAGAGCAGGAAGAAATGCCCGCCGTCTAAAGCCGGGAGCGGCAAAAGGTTAATAACAGCCAGGTTCAAACTTAAAAGTGCCGTAAATTGAAACAGCATGCTGATGCCCTGATGCGCCACCTGTCCCGCCATCTTGGCCACGCCGATGGGACCGGAAACTTCGGCAGCGGTCTTACCGGTTACCATCTTGTACAAGGCTGTCAGCATTTCCTTGATTGTATCAGCTGTAGCCAAGACCGAAGTTTTTAAAGCTGTCACCGGTCCCAGACGCTGCTTATCCATCTTCGCTACCACACCGATAAAAGGTTTACCTGTTTCCGGATTAGCTGTGGGGGTAACGGTATAATCTTTGACTGCATCCTGCCGCTGAATCTTTAATGCTACCGGTTGCATGCCGCCTGCCAATAATTGCGTCCGCATATCCTGCCAGGTGGTAACAGGCTTACCGTTAACCGCTAAAACTTTATCATCCGGCAACAAGCCGCTTTCAGCGGCAGCATAACCAGGAACGACTTGACCCAAGACCGGTTTATCCACCGGCATCCCGATACCTTCAGTCATGAACAAGACCCAGAAGATCAGTATCGGCAGTAAGATGTTCATAAAAGAACCGGCCAGGATGACCAGCATCCGTGCAGGTATAGATTTGGCTTTAAAGGAACGGTCATCTACTGGATCGCCGGGGTCCATACCGGCAATCTTATTATAACCGCCTAAAGGGATAGCCCTTAATGAATATAAAGTCTCGCCATCCTGATTACTGTAAAGTTCAGGTCCAAAGCCGATAGAGAATTCATCCACCCGCATCCCTGTCAGTTTGGCACAGATAAAATGACCGAACTCGTGCACAGAGATTAAGATGCCGAAGACAAAAATACAAGCTAAAACTGTTAACAAAACAAACCTCCGTTTATATGTCAGCTAAATAGTGACGGGCTACCGCACGTGTTGCCTGGTCGGCCGCCGCAATATCTTCCAGGACGGGATGGCTTACCTGCTTGTGGGCAGCCACGGTTTTCTTCACCAGTTCCGGAATATCCAGATATTTAATCCTGCCTGCCAGGAAAGCATTGACACATTCTTCATTGGCAGCATTAAAGGCACAAGGTAAAGTACCGCCTTCCCTGCCGCAGGTAAGTGCTACCTGCAACAACGGGAATACTTCCACATCCGGCTTCTCAAAAGTAAGCGGACTAGATTTAACCAAATCCAGGCTGCCAAAATGACAGTCAAACCTGCGGGGATACGACAAAGCATATTGGATGGGCAGCCGCATATCCGGGATACCCAGCTGGGCAATCACAGCTCCATCCACATATTCTACCAGAGAATGGACGATGCTTTGCGGATGGATTACTACATCTATTTTATCATAGGGCATGTCAAAGAGCCAATGTGCCTCCATGACTTCCAAACCCTTATTCGCCAGCGTGGAACTATCAATAGTAACTTTTTTGCCCATACTCCAGTTAGGGTGATGCAGACACTGTTCCAGAGTCACATGAGCCAGCTCAGCCTTACTCATCCCCCGGAAAGGACCGCCGGAAGCCGTAATAATTAAACGGCGTACTTCCTTTTTTTGACCAGCACGCAAGGACTGGAAAATAGCGCTATGTTCACTGTCAACCGGAGTCAGGCTTACCTGATGCTTGCATACCGCCGCCATTACCAGGCTACCTGCCGCTACCAGAGTTTCTTTATTGGCCAGGGCAATGTTCTTGCCGTGCTCAATTGCCGTTAAGGTTGGTTTCAAACCTGCGTAACCCACCATCGCAGCCAGGACCGTATCCACCCCGGCATAAGTTGCCGCCGCCAGCAGACCTTCCTCACCGCTTAAGATTTGGGTCCTGCCGTGCTCAGCATGCTGCAACTCCAGCGCCGCAGCAGGATCTGTTAAAACTGCCAGCTCCGGGTGAAACTGCTGAATTTGCTTCAGCATAAGGTCCGCATTCTTATGCGCCGCCAAAACTTTGATGCATAACTGCTCAGGATTGCCGGCGACAACATCTAAGGTTTGTCTGCCGATGGAACCCGTGGAACCTAAAACAGCCAGATTTTTCATGATATGACTCCTGTACTTAATTTCTCTAATGTCTAATTCCAGGCTTGAAAAAGTTTTAAGAGATAAAATACGACCGGCACTGCGAATAATAAACTATCAAAGCGATCCAGCACACCGCCATGACCGGGAAAAAGTTTGCCGGAATCTTTGATTTCAAACGAACGCTTTAAGATGGATTCTACCAAATCGCCGATGGGAGCAAAGATTGCTACGCCTAACCCCAGCAGAACCGCCTGCCACACCGGAAACTGTAGAGCTCCGATGGCCAGTCCGGCCACTACCAGGAGCGAACCGATAAAACCGGCGACAGCACCTTCCAGGGATTTTTTAGGACTGACTGAGCAAAATTTATGTTTGCCAAAAGCCATTCCCAAAAAGTAGGCAAAGGTATCACTGGACCAGGTGCCTAACAACACCAGCCATAATAAGGCTTCGCCCCGGGCAAACTGCAGGCCCAGGATGGTTGTATCCTGACCAGCCCATTGTCGTAAAAGCGGCAAGTGTGCAAATAATAAACCGACATAAAGAATCGTGATAGCGGAAGCAGCCGTATGTTTTTCCCAACCGGTTTCTCCCCGCTGGCAATGCCGGTATAATCCTTCTATCAAGACGGCCAGGCAACCTAAAGCCAGGATGGGCACAAAGAAAAACTCCTTAGCCAAGCCACCTGCCAGCACCAGTAAAAAAACAGCTACCCCAGAGCTGCAGGGATAAACATGTATGGCCTTCGTCCCCGCCATAGCTGCAATCTCATGCCAGGCCACCAGAGCCAGGAATAAGATGGCGGCGGCAAACAGTAACCCGCCCTTAGTTACCACCAGGATGGCGATAGGGATACCCACTAGCGCGGTTAAAATTCTCGTTAACATTCAGCACCTGCTTATATTTAAATTCTTGCTACCTTATTTACTTACCAGACCACCAAAACGCCTTTCCCGGCTCTGATACGCCTTAATGGCTTCTACCAGCAAGTCTGGCGTGAAAGCCGGCCAGTACACATCGGTCGTCCAAATTTCCGCATAGGCAATCTGCCACAGCAAAAAATTACTAATCCTCTGGTCACCACCCGGACGGATTAACAAGTCCGGTGCCGGTAAACCATGGGTATATAAATTATCTTCAAACACGGCAGCAGTAATATCTTCAACTTTTAGCGTGCCTGCCTGAACCTGACTGGCAATCGCACGCACGGCATGTAAAATTTCATCCTGTCCGCCATAGTTAACTGCGATATTCAAAATGACTCCGGTATTATTTTTAGTTACCGCCACAGCTGTATCCATCTTTTTTAAGATAGCCGGCGGTAAGCCTTCCCGGGAACCGCTAAAACGCATCTGTACGTTATTAGCATTTAACTCTTCTATCTCGGCTGTCAGATAATAAGACAGCAATTCCATGATAAATTTAACTTCCGTCACCGGACGTTTCCAATTTTCTGTAGAAAAAGCGTAGGCCGTGATAGCCTTCACGCCTATCTGTCCGGCAAACCTGACAATAGTTTTTAATGTTTGTGCCCCAACCTGATGCCCATAGGTACGGACCTTGCCCTGAGCCTTGGCCCAGCGACCGTTACCATCCATGATAATAGCGATATGGGCAGGGATACGCTCGGGATTTAACCCCAGGGTATCCACCTGCAGTGGTTTCTGTACTTCTTTCGTCGAAGTTCCAAAGAACTTATTCAGCACGGGGTACACACCCTTTCCTTAAGGTAACAACAAGAATGGCGCAGGTGCAACAAAGCAGATGCGCCATCTTGCGTTCAATGTTATTTGCTGATTGCACCAACAGGGCAATTTGCTGCACAAGCGCCGCATTCAACACAAGTATCACCAATCTCATACTTGCCGTCGACTTCCTTAATCGCGCCAACAGGGCAATTTGCTGCACAAGTACCGCAACCAACGCATTTTTCTTTATCAATCTTCAATGCCATTTTCGAGCACCTCCTTTCGATATTTAATGACTGTAGTCAAAACTACTTTATCGTTATCCAGCCAGTGCTGTCTAACTACATATTCCATGCCCGGTCCCGTGGTAATCCCGCAGCGCCGGAAATGCGGTTCTGAACGAACGACCTGCACCTGCTCGCCTTGTAAACGCGTCAGGGCTTTTTCTAAAGGTAAAGCCAGGACATCCATCATACTTCCATAACTTCTTTTTCTTTTCTGGCTACTACGGCATCAACATCTTTCATGATCTTATCCGTTAATTTCTGAATATCTTCCAAACCGCTTTCGGAATCATCCTCAGTAATTTGCTTAGCCTTTTCCGCCTTTTTAATAGCTTCATTGGCATCGCGGCGTAAATTGCGGAGGGCAATCCTGGTTTCTTCCGCTTTTTTATGCACCGTCTTTACCAGTTCCTTACGACGTTCTTCCGTCAGCATAGGCAGGTTCAGCCTGATCACGGCACCGTCGTTATTAGGATTTAAGCCTAAATCAGAAGTTTGAATGGCTTTTTCAATAGCCTTTAAAGAAGATGGATCCCAGGGCTTAATCACCAGCATCCGGGCTTCCGGTACAGAAACGCTGGCCACCTGGGGAATCGGTGTGGGGGTGCCGTAATATTCTACGGTAATCTTGTCCAGCAAAGACGGAGTAGCCCTGCCGGTACGTATTGCCGCCAGTTCTACTTTCAAGGCATCAACACTTTTATGCATCTTGCTTTCAATACCACTTTTAATCTCATTGATGGTCGCCATGATTATTTTCCTCCTACGATAGTCCCGGTGACAGTACCTAAAGCTGCTTTTAAAATATTACCGGGTTGATCAATATTGAAAACTACGATGGGGATCTGATTATCCATGCACAAACTGATTGCGGTTGAGTCCATCACGTTCAGATGTTTTTGAATGACTTCCAGATAATCCAGACGGTCAAACTTTTTCGCCTTAGGATTCTTGGCCGGGTCTGAATCATAAACACCGTCCACGCCTTTTTTTGCCATCAAGATGGCATCGGCTTCAATTTCAGCAGCACGCAAGGCCGCGGTAGTATCCGTAGAAAAATACGGATTACCGGTACCAGCCGCAAAAATCACCACGCGATTCTTTTCCAGATGCCGGATGGCCCGTCTGCGAATATAAGGTTCCGCTATCTGGCGCATCTCAATCGCCGTCTGTACCCGAGTCGGAATACCACGATTTTCCAAGGCATCCTGCAGGGCCAGGGAATTGATGATGGTGGCTAACATTCCCATGTAATCAGCTGTAGCCCGGTCCATACCCTTAGATGCTCCGGACAACCCCCTCCAGATATTACCGCCGCCGTTGACGATGGCAATCTGTAATTCACTGGCTAAAACTTCCTGAATCTGGCCGGCTATGTTGTCCACCGTAACTGGATCAATGCCATAACCTTTAGCTCCGGCCAGGGCTTCGCCGCTTAACTTTAAAACCACCCGTCTGTATTTTGATTTTTTTGGCACGTTAACGACCTCCCCTAGTCTTTATAACTTTATTAGTATTCTACATGACAACTTTTTATCCTTTATATTGTACCATAAAATGGCCGGAAATACACATAGTTTATGGGAAAAAACTGTGAACACAGCCTCATAAAAAAACTGCGTCCGGAACTTCCAGACGCAGTCAGATTTCTAACTGGTTATTTCAAGAAAGATTTTACTTCGTCAGCAAAATTTTCCTGCTTCTTTTCAATGCCTTCACCCAGTTGAAAACGAGCATAAGCACGAATTTCAGCATTATGTGCTTTCAGCAGCTTGGTAATGCTCTGGTCAGGATCTTTAACAAATTCCTGATCTACCAGACAGTTTTCTTTGTAGTACTTTTGGATACGGCCCATAACCATCTTCTCGATGATTTTTTCCGGTTTACCTTCGTTCTTAGCCTGCTCAGAGAGAACTTCCTTCTCGTGTTCCAGCACATCGGCAGGAACCTGAGTGCGGTTCAGATAGGCCGGATTGGTAGCAGCTACCTGCATGGCAATGTCTTTGCCCAGCGCAGCATCGCCGCCATTTAAATCCACCAGCACGCCAATCTTGCCGCCGGCATGAATATAGTAAGCAATTAAGCCTTCCTGCACTTCATAGCGGACAAAACGACGCAAAGAAATGTTTTCGCCAATCTTGGCTACTTTTTCTGTTACCAGGTCGGCAACTTTCTTGCCGTTCAGGGTGGATTCTTTCAGAGCTTCCACATCCTTGGGATTGGTCTTGGCAATATGTTCAGCAATAGTATGAGCTAAAGCTTGGAAATCATCAGTCTTAGCCACGAAATCGGTCTCACAGTTAACTTCCACGATGACGCCGGTCTTGGCATCTTCGCTGACGTAAGCTGCAACTGCACCTTCGGCAGCTACACGACTGGCCTTCTTGGCGGCCTGGGATAAACCCTTTTCGCGCAGAAAATCAACAGCCTTATCTAAATCGCCCTCGCAAGCGGACAATGCCTTTTTGCAGTCCATCATGCCGGCGCCGGTACGTTCACGTAAAGTCTTTACTAGGGCAGCAGTAATTTGTGCCATGGTATTTTCCTCCTACTAATTATTCTGCTTTTGCAGGTGCTTCTGCGGCAGCGGGAACTGCTTCGGCAGGAGCGGCGGCTTCTTCAGTAGCATTTTCTTCCGTCTGCATACCCTGACGGCCTTCCAGGACGGCATCAGCCATCTTGCCAGCCAGCAGTTTTACAGCGCGGATAGCGTCATCATTAGCCGGAATTACATAATCAATCTCATCGGGATCGCAGTTCGTATCTACGGTCGCAACGACAGGAATGTTCAGCTTGCGTGCTTCCAGGACAGCAATGTGTTCCTTGCGGGGATCGATAACGAACAGAGCGCCCGGCAGCTTCTTCATATCCTTAATGCCGCCCAGGTTCTTGTTCAGTTTTTCCATCTCATGACGCAGACCCTGAACTTCCTTCTTGGGTAATACTTCAAACGTGCCGTCTTCTTCCATCTTTTCCAGGGTGCGCAAACGTTGTACACGCTTTTGAATGGTCTTGAAGTTAGTGAGCATACCGCCCAGCCAGCGCTCGTTCACGAAGAACATGTTGCAACGCAGAGCTTCATCGCGCATAGCTTCCTGTGCCTGTTTCTTGGTGCCGACGAAAAGAATGCTCTTGCCGCTGGCAGCAGTTTCACGAATGAAGTTATAAGCTTCATCAACTTTCTTGACGGTCTTCTGCAAATCAATAATGTAGATACCGTTTCTTTCAGTGAAGATGTACTTTGCCATCTTCGGGTTCCAGCGACGGGTCTGATGACCGAAATGTACGCCGGCTTCCAGCAGTTGCTTCATAGAAATAATAGACATAGTTAAAAACCTCCTGTTTTTTCCGCCGCAGAAATCTTCTTTAAACGTACCGCGCATGCGGACAGACGCTAAATCCTTCTGCGTGTGTATTTTTACACTGCGAGTTATTATACCACGCCCCGCCCGGTCTGGCAAGTGTTTTCGTGGTTTTTCGTAAAGATAGTAACAGTTTTACTTACAATAAATCCAGGCTCTGCAGAACCGCGGCTCCCATCTTGGCACTGGGGATAACATCCAGGTGTTGTTCCGTCTTTGTTTCCAGGCTGCTTAAGCCTGCCGGAACTTTCCAGCTGGTTAATTGTTCCAGTTCCCGTACTGCGGTAAATAAATCTGCTGCCGCAGGAACTTTCTTCCCCAAAGCAGCCAAAACGGAACTGCTAAACTTATAAGGACTGGCCGTAGACAAAACAATGCTGTAGGTTTCATCCGAAGTCAGCAGACGGTATTTTTCCAAGGCCCGATACGCCACAGCCGTATGCGGATCCAGCACGTAGTGGGTATCATTAAAGGTCCGGCTGATTGTTTCTGCCGTCTCCACCTCATCCACCCAGGCGCCGAAGAAGCTGTCTTTAATCTGGCTGCAATATTCCTTCGCCACCGTATAAAAGCCCTGGGTTTGCAATTCCTGCATCCAGGCGGCTACCCGTTCGCTATCACCGCCAGTCACATCAAACAGCAGCCTTTCCAGGTTGCTGGAGACCAGGATATCCATAGAGGGCGACATGGTTTTATGAAACTCACGGCGCCGGTCATAAATACCGGTAGCGAGAAAATCCGTCAATACATTGTTACTGTTGGAGGCACAAATGAGTTTTTGTACCGGCAGGCCCATCTTTTTGGCATAATACCCTGCCAGGATATCGCCAAAATTACCGGTGGGCACCGCGAAATTAACCGGCTGCCGCGGTTGTACCCGTCCGGTAGCTACCGCGGTGGCATAAGACTTAAAGTAATACACGATCTGCGGTACCAGTCGGCCCCAGTTAATGGAATTAGCTGAAGAAAAAGTATAACCATGGTCACTGATCTGGGCATTTAATTCCTGATTGTTTAGTATTTCTTTGACGCCCTTCTGGGCATCGTCAAAGTTACCCTCAATACCGTAGACATGTACATTGCTGCCGGTCTGGGTAGTCATCTGTTTTTTCTGCATGGGGCTGACACCCTGACTGGGGTAAAAAACAATAATTTCCGTATTGGGAACATCTGCAAAACCTTCCAGCGCCGCCTTACCCGTATCACCGGAAGTGGCTACCAGGATAAGGCTCTTGGTGTCCTCGCCTGTTTTCAGTAAAGCTTTGGACAACAGCCGTGGCAAAAGCTGCAGCGCCATATCTTTAAAGGCGGAAGTTGGACCATGCCAGAGTTCCAGCGTATCAATCTTATCATTAATCCTGACCAGTGGTGCCGGATCCGGTCCAAATTTAGCTGCGGCATAAGCCCCGGCAGTACAAGCTGCCAGTTCCTGGGAGGAATAATCCGTCAGGAAATAACCCAGGATCTTGGCAGCACAGTCCTGGTAACTGCGACTGTGGAGAGCTAAGATATCATCCACATGGATGCCGGGGAATCTTTGGGGGACAAAAAGACCGCCGTCTTTCGCCAGGCCTTCTTTAATAACATGGGCGGACGGTTGCATATCACCTTGACCGCGAGTGCTGATATATAACATTTCACTTGTCTCCTTTAAAGGTTAAGGCAGCTAAGGTCGCTGCCGTGGCTTTTTGTAAATCCGCAGCCGCCAGCAAAATTTGCATACCGCGTTTACCGGCGCTGATGGCAATTACCGGCCAGTTGGTCGCCGTAGCGTCTAAAAAGACCGGATAAGCTTTCTTGGCACCTAAAGGTGAACATCCTCCCCGGATGTAACCGGTAAGTGGCAGCACCTCTTTCAGGTGTACCAGTTCAGCCCTTTTATTCTGGCTGACCTTGGCTAAAGCTTTTAAATCTAATTCGCCGTTCCCCGGAATGACGGCAAACAGGATACCGGTCTTATCGCCGCGGACCACCAGGGTTTTAAAAACCTGTTCCACGGGCATCTGCACCGACTGTGCTACATGCACGGCGTCCAGATGTTCCTCATCCACCGGATATTCCTTAATGGTATAAGCAATCTTTAAATCTTCCAGGATGCGTGCCGCATTTGTTTTCTTGATATGTTTCATGATGCCTCCTACAAGCAGACAGTGGCATAACCCTGCTATCTCTGCTATAATAACACCAGATAAGATAAATAGCAAACATAATGCGGGGTGCAAGATGAATATCACAATTGCTTGCGGACAAATGGAAGTCCTGCCCGGACGTCCGGACAGGAATACGCAAAAGATCCTGGAATTAATCACCAAGGCTAAAAGAGAAGGCGTAGACCTGCTGCTGCTGCCGGAAATGTCTATTCCAGGATATCTCTTGGGCGACCTGTGGGAACAGACTGCCTTCTTACATGATTGCCAAAAACTGGGCGAACAGGTTATCGCAGCTACAAGCGGTATCACCGTCATCTTCGGCAATGTGGCGGTGGACTGGGAAAAATTTAATGAGGATGGCCGCCCCCGCAAATATAATGCCGCCTTTATCGCTCAAGATGGTAAGCTGCTCCCTACCGGCACCGGTTATCCTTTTATCATTAAGAATTCCCTGCCCAACTACCGGGAATTCGATGATAAACGCCATTTTTATTCTTTAACCTGGCTATGTCAGGAACAAAAACTTTCTTTAAAAAGAGCTCTGCGTCCTGCAACTGTCACCTTGCAAGGGAAAAAGACCAAGTTAGGCGTTTTTTTGTGTGAAGACGGCTGGACGGAACACTATCTGACCGATGTACCAGCCCTGCTGGCGGCAAATGGCGCTGAGTTGTTAGTGAATATTTCCTGTTCCCCGTTCACGCTGGGAAAAAATAATAAGAGGCACCGGGTTTTCGGACAGCAGGCCCGGAATCTGGCCCTGCCGGTTATCTATTGCAACAATACCGGTATCCAGAACAATGGCAAAGATATCTATACTTTTGACGGCTGCAGCTGTGTCTACGGTACCAACGGCAAAGTGCTCTGTCAGGCGCCGATGTTTGAAGAATCACTGCTGCGTTTTAGCTGGAACAAGAAAAGTAAAAAGATTTTTGTCATGGATAACACCATGCCCAGCCTATTTGATGCGCCCTCCGGTGCTGCCGCAAAGAAAGAATTAAAGATACGTAAACCTAAGACCACCCCGGAAATTTTTGATGATACCAACCAGCCGGAAGCGGCCATCATTTATAAGGCTCTGGAATACGGGACCAGCCGTTTCTTAGAACAATGCGGTATCAAACGGATGGTAATCGGCATCTCCGGTGGCATTGATTCAGCGGTAGCCGCTGCCCTCTATGCCAGGATCCTAGGACCTAAAAACCTGATCTTGGTCAATATGCCGTCGCGCTACAATTCCGGGACGACCAAAGAAATAGCACAGCAGGTGGCGCAAAACCTGGAAACTAATTACACCATCATCCCCATCCAGGAAAGTGTCAATCACACGGTTGCCCAGTTAACAGAAAATCCTATCCACAATTACGCTACGAACCGGGATTTTAAACTGGACCTGACCAGTTTCCAGGTTGAAAATATTCAGGCCCGGGACCGGGGCGCCCGGGTGCAAGCCGGGTTAGCTGCCGCCATGGGCGGCGGTTTCAGCTGCAATTCCAACAAATCCGAACTGACCGTAGGTTACGCCACTTTCTATGGCGATATTGCCGGTGTGGTTGCACCTTTAGGCGACTTATGGAAACATCAGGTTTATGACCTGGGCCATTATTTAAATGAGCATGTCTTCCAAAAGGAAATCCTGCCGGCGCAAATTTTTACGATTAAGCCCAGCGCGGAACTTTCAGCAGCCCAAACCGTCGGCACCGGCGGTGACCCTCTCATCTATGCTTATCACGATTATCTCTTCAGCAGCTTCATAGAAAAATGGAACAAGGCGGCACCGGAAGAAATCTTGGAACATTACCGGGCACAGGACTTGGAAAGTTATCTGGGCTGTGAACCAGGACTGGTCAGCAAACTTTTTGCCTCTGCTTCTGCCTTTACCCAGGACCTGGAACGCTGGTTTAAACTTTTTGCCGGTTTTGCAGTAGCCAAACGGATTCAGGCGCCGCCGGTCATCTGCCTCAGCCGCAGGGCCTACGGTTATGATCACCGGGAATCCCAGTTAGTACCTTATCTTTCCCTGTGCTATCAG
>JAKVKY010000002.1 GCA_022484685.1 Acidaminococcaceae bacterium
GTACGGCGGCGGAGATTGCCAGGGTGCCGGAGTCTATTACCGGCCAGTATCTGAGCGGGGCCAAGTTTATTCCCGTGCCCAAGCACCGCCGGCAGCCGGATGGACGCCAGCTGGTGATCCGGGGCGAAACCGGTAACAACTTAAAAAATATCGATGTGGCCATTCCCTTGGGAGTCTTTACGGTGGTGACCGGTGTCAGCGGCAGCGGCAAATCCACCTTGATCAACGATATCTTGTACAACGCCCTGGCCTCCAAATTACACGGAGCCAGGCTGCGTCCTCTGCCTCATAAAACCATCGAGGGCCTGGATAATATCGATAAGATTGTCAATATCGACCAGTCGCCTATCGGCAGGACGCCCCGTTCCAACCCGGCTACCTATACCGGGGTCTTCGATTTTATCCGGGCGCTCTTTGCCAGGACCAACGAGGCCAAGGTGCGGGGCTATACCCAGGGCCGCTTCAGCTTTAACGTGAAGGGCGGCCGCTGCGAAGCCTGCCGGGGTGACGGCGTCAATAAGATCGAGATGAACTTCTTGCCGGACGTGTACGTGCCCTGCGAGGTTTGCCACGGCGCCCGCTACAACCGGGATACCCTGGAAGTCCATTATAAGGGCAAGAACATCGCCCAGGTCTTGGACATGACCGTCAGCGAAGCTCTGGTGTATTTCGAGAACCAGGAACGCATCCAGCGCAAGCTGCAGGTCCTGGAAGACGTAGGTTTAGGTTACATCCGTCTGGGCCAGGCAGCTACCACTTTGTCCGGGGGCGAGGCCCAGCGCATCAAGCTGGCCACGGAGCTGAGCAAACGGGGTACGGGCCGGACCATTTATCTGCTGGACGAACCTACCACCGGCCTGCATATTGCGGACGTGCATAAATTGTTAGGGGTCCTGCAGCGGCTGGTGGAGGCCGGGGACACGGTAGTGGTTATCGAACACAACCTGGACGTGATCAAGTCGGCGGACTATCTGATCGACCTGGGACCGGAAGGCGGGGACCAGGGCGGGACCGTGGTGGGCTGCGGCACGCCGGAAGCCCTGGCCAAGGTGCCGGCTTCTTACACGGGCCAGTACTTGAAGAAGATTTTAGCGGCGGCCAGGAAGAACAAGCAGTACGAATAAACAGCGGTGCGGCCTTGTCGGCAGCAAGAAATTTGGGGCTGACACCAGGCCGGACCTGGGCCGGATGAATGTGGTGAGCTTATGAACGAACAGATTGCGACAACTTTAAAGATGCTGCCGGAGAAATCGGGGGTCTACATCATGCACGACGTGACGGACCGGGTAATCTATGTGGGTAAGGCCGTGATCTTGAAGAACCGGGTGCGCAGCTATTTCCGGGAATCCGGCCAGCATTCGGTGAAGGTCCAGGCCCTGGTTTCCCATGTGGAACGCATCGAGACCATTGTCACGGACAGCGAGATCGAGGCCCTCATCTTAGAGTGCAACCTGATCAAGAAATATCGCCCCCGCTACAACATCATGCTCAAGGACGATAAGACCTATCCTTATCTGAAAGTAACTTTGCAGGAGGATTTTCCCAGGCTCTTTGTGACCCGCCGGGTCCTGAAGGACGGGGCGGCTTACTACGGCCCCTACGCCGATGTGGGGGCTATGCACGCCACGGTAAAATTGCTGCGGGGCATGTTCCCTATCCGGAAATGCCGGACCATGAATCCGGACCGGCCCTGTCTGCAGTACCATATTAAGCGCTGCCTGGCTCCCTGCGCCGGTTATATTTCCAAGGAAGCCTACCGCCGCATGGTGGACAATATCTGTCTGGTCCTGGACGGTAAGACGGCGGATTTAAAACACAGTTTGAAAGCACAGATGCAGCAGGCGGCAGAGACGCTGGATTTTGAAAATGCCGCCCGGCTGCGGGACCAGCTGCAGGCAGTAGAACGGCTGGACGAGCAACAGAAAGCGGTGCTGGCTGCCGGGGATATGGATATCGTGGGCTATGCGGCGGATAATTTCAGCGTCTGCCTGCAGTTATTCTTTGTCCGGGCCGGGAAACTCATCGGCCGCAAGGAATTCTTCCTGCCCGTAGGCGATCCAGAACCGGAAGTGGTAGCCGCCTTTGTGAAACAATATTATTATCAGGATGAGGTCTTTATCCCTAAGGAAATTTTGCTGTCATCCTTACCCGAGGCCGGGGAAGCCGAAGTGCTGACGGAATGGCTGACGGCCAAGGCCGGGCATAAGGTGGAGTTACTACAGCCCCAGCGCGGGGATAAGGCTAAGTTATTAAAGCTGGCCTGCGAGAACGCCCTGAAACTGATCCAGGAAAAGGAACGCATCGGCCAGCTGCAGCAGGAAAGCAACCTGCAGGCGGCGGAAGATTTGCAGCAGGCCATCGGGGTCAGCCACCCGCTGGAGCGGATGGAATGTTTTGATATTTCCCATACCCAGGGGGCGGAGACGGTGGCTTCCATGGTGGTCTTTAAGGACGGCGCTCCCAGCAAGAGCGACTACCGCCGTTTTAAACTTTTATCCACGGAAGGCAAGCCCGATGACTTTAAGTCTATGCAGGAAGTGGTGTACCGCCGCTACAGCAAATATGAGAACCTGCCCAGCCTGGTGGTCATCGATGGCGGCAAAGGCCAGCTCAGCAGCGCCCTGGAAGTTATCCGTGGTCTGGGACTGGCGGAACTGCCGGTCATCGGTCTGGCCAAGCGGGAAGAAGAAATTTTCCTGGAAGGACGCAGCGACAGCATCATGCTGGACAAGGAATCCGCGGCCCTGCATCTTATCCAGCGCATCCGGGATGAGGCCCATCGTTTTGCCATTACCTATCACCGCAAGCTGCGGGGCAAGCGCAACCTGGTATCCATCCTGGACCATGTGGAAGGCATCGGTCCCAAGCGCCGGCAGGCCCTGTGGCAGCATTTTACTTCCCTGGACGCCATGAAGGCGGCCACGGTGGCAGAACTGGCGGCGGTGGAGGGTATGAACATTGCCGCTGCGGAAAAACTGGCGGCGTTCTTTGCCGCGGATGTGGCGGGGAAAAAAGCCCGTATGGATAAATAAGCGGGCGGGGAAAGATTAGCAGGGATAAATAATTAAAAGTCAGAAACGGGCCGGGAAGCCGGAGGAGTTTCCGGTGCCAGACGTCCTGACTTATGGTATAATCGAAAATATTACTAGTGAAAGAAGGCAACCCACATTGGCCATTAAATTGATAGCCCTGGATTTGGATGATACGCTTTTAAACAGTAACTTTGAGATCTCGGAACGCAATGCGGCAGCAATCCATCACGCACAGGCGGCTGGTATTATCGTCATGATCGCCACCGGGCGGATGTTCAACAGCGCGAAGAAGTTTGCGGATTTTCTGGACCTGGATTTACCCATGGTGACCTATAACGGCGCCCTGGTTAAAGGCAGCCGTTCCCAGAAGATTTACGCGGAGCAGCCGATAAAACTGGCTACGGCCCTGGAACTGTTAGCTTACTGCAAGGAACGTGGTTATTATATCCAGGCTTACCAGGGGGAGCAGTTGCTGGTGAAGGAAAACAACGCTTTTTCCCGGCGCTATACGGAAATTTCCGGGATACCGGCCACGCCGGTGGGGGAGGAACTCTATCACATCAAGAAGGCTCCCTACAAACTCCTGATGATGACCAGGCCGGAAGAATTTGACCGGACCTGGAAGGATGTAGAAAAAAACTTTGCCGGTAAGGTGGACGTCACCAGTTCCAAGGATAATTTCCTGGAGCTGATGGAGCCGGGTGTCAATAAATGGCATGCTGTCCAGGCCGTGGCGCAGTTGTACCGGATCAGGCCGGAGGAAATCATGTGCATCGGCGACAGCAACAACGACCTGGTGATGATTAAGAATGCGGGTCTGGGCGTAGCCATGGGCAATGCCAAGGACCGCGTGCGCCAGGCAGCCAAGCTGGTGACGGCCAGCAATAATGAAGACGGCGTGGCGTTGGCCATTGAAACCGTCTTGCAGGCTAAACAGTAAGGAGAGCCTGCGCCAGCAACAGTCTGCCTGAAAATTAGCACGCACTAAAATTAAGTTAGAGATAAGTTTACAAAATAAAACCCTCCCAGCGCAGCACTGAGGGTGCCGCCTGCGAGGGTTGTTTTTTGTGCTGCCGCCGGCCCAAGGTGCCGGCCGTAGTCATAAGTTTTAGGCCTGGTCTGTAAATAAGTACGAGGTCATGGACATGGAACCCAGTTCCCGGTACTCGTTCCAGACGGTAACTTTCTCTGAGGGAGTGGCGGCGCCCAGGGCGGCCAGCAGCGGGTAATAATGTTCGGGGGTGGGGACGGCTTTAGCCGCGCCGGGCAGTTTTGTGAACTGCACCGGGGTCTGGAAGTCGCCGGCCAGGATGGCGTCACGAATGGCGGCGTCGAAAGTGTCGGCCCAGGGATAACCGTTCTCCACGCCCCAGCCAACTTCCCGCAGGTTGTGGACCACGTTGCCGCTGGCCACGATGAGGGCGCCTTCGCGCCGCAGCGGCGCCAGGTGTTGGCCTAAGCTGAACATGGCGGCCGGGCCGGCGCTGATATCGGTGCTGACCATGACCACCGGGATGTCGGCCGCCGGGAACAGGTTGCTTAAAACGCTCCATACGCCGTGGTCGATGCCCCAGTCGTTATTGGCGGCGCTGCCGGGAACTAAATCCAGGATGCGTTTAGCAGCAGCCGGCGCGCCTGCCGGTTCGTAGTGGATGCGGTACAGTGCTTCCGGGAAACCGTACATATCGTTAATTTGCGGATTGGTGGCGCTGTCCCGGACCAGGATGCCTTGGGTGGCCCAGTGGGCGGATACGGCGATGATCACCCGGGGCCTGGGTAAAGCCGGTCCCATTTTTTGCCAGCCCGTCCGGGCTCTATTGGTTCCGATGGCGTTCATGGGGGAACCGTGGCCGGTAAAAATCACCGGCAGTTTTTTCGTTGTTGTGTGCATGTTGTTACTCCTGTCTACCAAGTGGCGATGAAATTACTTGATGGATGTATTATAACCTGCTATAATTTATTTTGTAAAGAAGGCACTTTGTTTATATATTATTACGTTAATTAAAGCAGCTTTATTTTTTAAAGTAATAGCCGTGCCGGTCCCAATATTTGCAGCTGCGCCAGTTGCCGGCAGGCTTAGTCAGACTTAACGTAAGACCTGCAAAATAGTTTAGCAAAGGGAGTGGCAATTATGCCGAAGGAAAAACTTAAGGCCATGCCTGCCTACGATGCCGTGTGTCTGCGCAGCATCCGGGGCGTGATGGAGGTCTTCGCCGGGAAGTGGTCCTTCCTGGTGCTGGAACAACTGCATCTGGGGACCATGCGCTTTCACGAATTAAGCAAGGCGCTGGCCATCAGCACCAAATCTTTGACGGATACCTTGCGTCATCTGGAAGCCTGCGGTATCATCCGGCGGGATGTGAAACCCACCGTGCCCGTGACGGTTACGTATTCCCTGACAGAAAAGGGCAGGGCTTTTGACAGCGTCCTCCTGGCCATGAAAAGCTGGGGCAACACCTGGTTGTAACCGGGCTGCTAAAGGAAGCTTTGTCCGCAGTGAACTTAAAATTAAAACTAAACAATGAGAATATTCCTGGTGTCCTGCCTGACGCCGGGAATTTTTTTGCCAAAATCGTTAACTTATTAACAAAAATTGGTTGACTTATGCCGCTGCTTGCACTATAATCTAAGTGTTAACCGGAAACTTTAAAACAGTTAACGCCAAAAATTTAACGCAAGAGGAGCGTAACATAATGATTATCGAACTGGGAGAAAAAGTTTTAAACGGCGGCGAGATCACCAAGGCCGAAGCAGAGCAACTGATCAATGTCAGCGACAGCGATACCATGCTGCTGCTGGCTATGGCGGATAAGATCCGGGACAAGTTTAACGGGCCGGCGGTAGACTGCTGCGCCATCATCAACGCCCGCAGCGGCCGCTGCTCAGAAAATTGCAAGTTCTGTGCCCAGTCCGCGCATTATCATACAGGTGTGAAAGAATACCCACTGCTGTCCGAGGATGAGATGGTAGCGGCAGCGAAGAAAGCCAAGGCGGCCGGCGCCGTACGTTTTTCCATCGTCACCAGCGGCCGCGGTCAAAGCGAAGAAGCGGATTTTGAACGCATCTGCGCCACGCTGAAACGTATCAAGAAAGAAGTAGGCATCGAAGTTTGCTGTTCCCTGGGTCTCTTAACCCTGGAGCAGGCTTATAAATTAAAAGAGGCGGGCGCCACCAGGTTCCACAGTAACATCGAAACCGCGCCCAGCTATTTCCCCAAACTCTGTACCACCCATAATTATCAGGATAAGATGGGCGCCATCCACAATGCCAAGAAGGCCGGCCTGCGCGTGTGCAGCGGCGGCATCTTCGGTTTGGGTGAGACCGCGGAGCAGCGGGTGGAGATGGCCTTTGAATTAAAGCGCCTGGAAATTGATTCCATCCCACTGAACATGTTGAATCCTATCCCGGGTACGCCTTTTGAACATAACAAACCTTTGACCCCGCTGGAAATTTTACGGACTTTCGCCGTCTTCCGCTTTGTCCTGCCCCATGCGTTGATCAGGACGGCCGGCGGCCGGGAAGTTAACCTGCGGGACCTGCAGTGCCTGGCCCTGAACGGCGGCCTGAACGGCATCATGGTGGGCGGGTATCTGACCACCGGCGGCCGCAGCCCCGAGATGGATAAAAAGATGATCAGGGACCTGGGACGCACGGTTACCCAACCGGTTTTAAACTAAGCCTTCTATGTTCCCGGCTCCGTGGTTAAGTTTACGGGGCCGGCTTATTTTAGTCACAAGTCAGCAGATTTTACTTTGGACATGAATCCCCCAAAGTAAGGCTGCTGACTTTTTTTGCATATTTTAGATAGTTTTGTGCTATAATACACCTAGGTATGTAAATTAATGAGGAGGATTTAAGATGGCCGACGAAAAAATGCAGGCTTTATTTGACAAGATTGGCAGCTTTAATTATGAAGATACATTAAAGAAGATCCTCCAGTCCATCAAGAAACCTAATATCCTGGTGTGCGGCGGTACCGGCGTGGGCAAGAGCAGCCTCATCAACTATGTCTTTGGCAAGGATGTGGCCCAGGTGGGCGAAGGTACGGCGGTGACGGCGGAGATTCGCCGCTACGCTTCCGAGACGGCGTCCATCGTGTTGTATGATACCATCGGCTACGAGATTGGCGCGGCCAAGCAGCAGGAATTTTATGAAAAAGTAGTACAGTTCGTTAAGGACCGCAACGCCTTAAGCGAGGTTGCGGACCATATCCATCTCATCTGGTACTGCATCAGCGCGGCGAATAAAAGGGTGACCGATATGGATATTGCCGCCATCCGTACTTTTGCCGAGACTACCAAGATTTGCGTGGCCCTGACCCAGGCGGACAGCACCACGGCGGCGGAGCTGCGCCAGATGGAGCAGGTGCTCCAGGAACAACTGCCCCATACCCCGTATTTCGTGGTCAGCGTGGATACGCGCATGCCCAGGGAACTGGTAGGCTGGGATAAGCTGGTCCAGTGGTCCATGAACAACCTGGATTCCGGGCTGCGGCTGGCTTTTGCCCAGGCTTTGGGACAGGAGCTGGATGTGAAGAAGGCTCAGGCGGATACCATTATCAAAAGATATATGCTGGCGGCGGCCGGCGCTGTGGCTTCGCCGCTCCCCATGACGGATTCGGCGGCGCTGATCGCTTTGCAGACCACCATGGCTACCCATATCTTTAACTACTGGGGCATCGATAAGACTAATGATAAGATCAAAGAAGTGTTCGTGAACGTGGTGGTGGCCAACATGGGCCGCATGGTTTCCCGGACGCTGCTGAAATTTATCCCCGGCGTGGGCACCATTACTTCCCTGATCGTCAACGGCAGCGTGGCCACTTCCTTCACCTATGCTTTCGGCATGGCGTTAAACGAGATCTGCTACCACATGGCCCAAAGGTTGGCCGCCGGCGAGCAGGTTAATCCTGAGACCATGCTGACCGTGGACTTTATCCTGAAGACGGTGGAAAAATATTATAAACACTAAGAGGTGCCCATGGAAGAGTTGCCAAAAGTAACGGTGGACAAACCTATAAATAACATTCTGGTCCTGGGAAAAACAGGGGTGGGTAAAACCAGCCTCATTAACTACCTGTTTGGTTTAGCTTTACCTGTGGGCGCAGGTTTGCCGGTGACAGGCCGGGGTCTGCATGAACGCACCGTGGTCCAAAGCGGTATCGAATTCCATGTGTACGACAGCTGGGGCATCGAGGCGGACCGGATGAGCGCCTGGCAGCAGGAAGTATTGACGGAGATTGGCCGCCGCAACCGCAGTCCCCGGATCATGGACTGGTTTCATGCTATCTACTATTGCTTTAGTGCCAACAGTGCCCGCATCGAGGCGGCCGAGGTGGAAAACATCCTGGTGCCGCTGGTGAGCAAGGGCTACCGGGTCATGATCATCCTGACCCATGCCGACCAGGGGTTTCAGAAAGCAGCCAAGCTGAAGGGGATGCGGGAGTATCTGCTCCGGACCCTGCGGCAGGCCCGGCCGGATTTTCAGGAAAGCGATATCATCAATGAGTCCAGCGTGGCAGGCGTCAGCCTGGCCGGTGATAAGCTGGAACAGTTTGGCAAGGAGCAGGTGCTGGCGGTTTCCCTGCGCAATTTGAGCGAGGCCATTGCCCGGCGGCTGCCGGAGTTTTACAAGAGCAACGTCCAGGCTAAGCTGGCGGGCTGGCGGGAACGCAGCCTTATCTTTATCGCTCATGCCAATATCGGTTTCTTCTTTAACAATAAGGATGCCAAGAACCTGATCAAGGATCTGAACCTGGATTTGCACAACACCTTTGGCGCCATTGACGCCGATGCGGGACGTGCGGAAAAAGAAGCGTCCTTGTACCTGGCCACCCTGGCGGCGGCAGGTTTGACCCCGGGGCAGGATGAGGCTCAGGTGCTGCCGCTCCAGTTAGATAAATATGATTTTACCCACGCTAATTTCCAGGTCCAGCTGGATTTCTGGGGTGGTTTTGTCAAGAGTAACCGTACTATCCGCAAGGAGCTGACGGCACGGGTGGAGAAAACTTATCAAGAAATCCTGCACAGTCTGGAAGCACGCAGGGAAGGGTATGCGGAAAGTTTGCTGGCGGCGCTCAGTAAGCTGCTCCGTTTCTAAGGAGAGGGGAAAAACTTATTCTTAGGGAGGCAGTACATCATGGCGGCAGAGAAACGCAAAGTCCTGATTATCGATGACATGCAGATCAACAGGAAGATGCTGCATGCGATCCTGGCTAGCGAGTACGAGGTCCTGGAAGCCGATGACGGCGACACAGGGCTGGAAACTTTGCGCGCCTTGAAAGAGACCATTTCCCTGATTATCCTGGATCTGGTGATGCCCAGGATGAACGGCTACAAGTTCTTGGAGCTTAAACAAAAGGACCCGGAGATCATGAACGTGCCGGTCCTGGTCATGACTGCCGACAGTTCGGTGGCTTCGGAATCACGCTGCCTGCAGCTGGGAGCCCTGGACTTTTTGGTCAAACCTTATAACGGCACCATCATCTTACAGCGGGCCCGGAATATTATCGGCCTCCGGGAAAATACGGCCCTGCGCAATACCTTGGAACGTGATTCCCTGACGGGACTGTACAACCGGGAAGCCTTTATGCAGCGGGCGACAGAGTTTTTGCACGGCTATGAAGGTAAGAAAGCCTGCTGGGTGCTGGTGGGCAACCTGGAAAAATTTAAAGTGGTGAATGCGGTTTATGGCCACCAAAAGGGCGACGAGCTGTTGCAGTATATTGCGGAGTGTTTCCGGCAGGTACAACAGCAGGAAGGGTTTACCGGCCTCTGTGCCAGGATGGCGGGCGATAACTATGCCTGCTGCTGCGCCGCGTCTTCCGAAGCTAATTTGGTGGCGGTGACTAAGAAGATGATAGACCGCATCCAGGCATATCCTATCCATCTGCATCTGACTTTCCAGGTGGGTGTGTATAAGGTAGAGTCCCTGGAACTGCCGGTCAACGCCATGTATGACCTGGCGTCTCTGGCCCTGCAGGAGATTAAGGGCAAGTACGGCCGTGATATCAGTATCTACGATGAAAAGATGCGGGATGCCTTCGTCCACGAACAGGAACTGGCGGAAGAGATGCTGCCGGCCCTGAAAAATGAAGAGTTTAAAGTTTACTATCAGGGCAAGTACAATCTGACCAGCGGCGAGTTAATCGGTGCGGAAGCCTTATCCCGCTGGCAGCATCCCAAGTACGGCCTCCTGACGCCCAATAAATTTATCCAGACCATGGAAAAGAACGGCATTATCAGCATGCTGGACTTTTATGTGGCCGAGCATGCCTGCCGGGATTTACGCCGCTGGATTGAGGAGGGGCATGAGTCGTTCCCGGTTTCCGTGAATATTTCCCGGATCGATGTTTACAACCTGGACCTGGTGCAACGTTTACAAGATTTGATGCATAAATATGATTTGCCGCTGCAGCTGCTGGAACTGGAGTTTACGGAAACGGCCTATACTCAGGATTCCAACCAGATGGTGCAGATGGCTAACGCTTTGAAAGCGGCGGGTTTTAACCTGGCCATGGACGATTTCGGCAGCGGCTATTCTTCCCTGAACCTGCTGGGAGATGTGCCTTTTGACGTGGTGAAGCTGGACATGCATTTCCTGAAAATCAGCCAGAAGGAACGGCAACGCGAGATGCTCAGCTTTGCGGTGGACCTGGTAAAACGGATGGGCATCACGCTGCTGGCGGAAGGCATAGAAACTGAGGAAGAAGCCGCCTTTTTGCGCAGCATGGGCTGCAACCAGGGACAGGGTTACTATTTTGCCAAACCTCTGGAGCGTTCTTCCTTTGAGCAGCTGTTCACGGATAAACGCCACCTTCAGGTGGCCCAGCAGAACAGTACCACTTTTGCCAATATTACCATGGAAGCCATCTATAATCCCAATTCGTCCTTTAACCTGCTCTTTAACGCCTATGTTGGCGCCCTGGGGATCTTTGAGATAAAGGGTAAAAGTGTTTCGGCGGTCCGCTGCAACGATATGTTCTTAAAGCTTTATAAAAAATATATCGATAAAGATGGTCAATATTTTAAGGAAGATTTTATCAGCTTTATCCTTCCGGAAGACCGGCCCCTGCTCTTTAAGGCGATAGACGAGCTGATGGAGAAGAACGGCGAGGTTAACCTGGATGTGCGGGTTAAGAGCAAGTTTCAGAAAGACCTGGTGCGTTGGGTGCATATCAAGGCGAAGATGCTCTACCATGACGCCGGTAATATTATGTTCCTGGGCAGCTTTGATGATATCACGGACAATAAGAACCGGGAGCTGGAACTGAGGAGCCGCGAGGAACAATTCATCGTGGCGGTACAGAATGCCCGCAACGTGATCATGCGTTACGACCCGCTTTCCAATACTATCGAGATTTACGGCAGCCATGCTTTTGCCAATAACTATACCCGTCTGGAGATTCACGACGCCATTGACGAACTGGTGCGTTTTCACAGATGGAATGAGAAAGCTTATGCCCAGTGGCAGGCGTTCTTTAAACAGATTCACAGCGGCGGGGAAAGCGGCCAGAAGATGTTTGCTTTCGTGGATAACCTGGACAAGCAGACCTTCTATGATGCCACCTTCCAGAACCAGTACGACACGGAACACAAGCTGGTAAAGACTCTCTGCGTGTTTAAGGATGTGACGGAGAGCAAGGAGAAAGAACTGTCCCTGTTAACCGCTTCCAGGCGGGAAGCGCTCACCGGCCTTTTGAACCGGCACGCTTTCGAGGAAGGCGTGAATAACATGCTGGAACATAAGGACCTGGAACATTTTGACTATGCTTTCGGCATGCTGGATATGGATGATTTTAAGTCCATTAACGATGAGAAGGGCCACTTCTTTGGGGACGAGGTGCTGGTACGGGTGGCGGAGATCTTGAGCCGTTGCTTCCGTAGCCACGACCTGGTAGCCAGGATGGGCGGTGACGAATTTGCCTTCTTCGTGGCCCTGCCGAAAAATACGGCGGCCATGGCCAACCTGGAAAAACGGGTGCGCAACGCCTTTATGCACCAGGGCCAGGAAGACGATATCAAGGCGGCCATCGAATGTTCCATCGGCATCTCCCATTTCACCGGTAGCGAAACTTTCGACGACTTGTACACCCAGGCCGATAAAGCCATGTACAATAAAAAGAACGATAAGGAATAAACAAAAATAAAAGAGCAGCCGTACTTTTCTGAAGCGGGGCATCTATACCACAGCGGTCGGAACGGTGATTTACCGTTCCGGGTACCGCGTGGGGAGCTGCCCGTAGCGTAGAAAAGTATGGCTGCTTGTTTTTTACTCAGAATCTTATTTTACGGTGGCGATGATACTCTTAATATCAATCTTCTTCTGCTGCATCTTGTTAGCCATCAGGAAGTCCTGGGTTTCTTCCAGATCCTTGATGTCCTTGTCGGTGATGGCGGTGGTGAAATCGTACCAGGGCGCCATGGTCTGTACGTCAGCTACGCTGAGTCCGGTTTCCTTGGCGGTGAACTCATAGGCCTTGGCCTGGTTCTTCTTCATGAAGTCAATGTTTTCCTGATGCAGGGCCAGATATTTCTTGACTACTTCCGGATGCTCCTTCAGCAGTTTGCCATTGACGCCGATAACGATGGTAGCGTCGACCAAACCTTCGCCGTTAACCAGGATGCGGGCGCCGGCCTTTTGGGCACGCAGCACGTCGCTGCCGGCTACCAGGGCCGCATCAGCGTTGCCGCTGAGCATAGCGTTTACGGAGGCAGGGATGTCCAGGCTTAAGAACTTTACGGCATCGGCGTTCAGGTTACTCTTCTTTAAAGCTGCTACCAGGATCTGGTGCAGGATGGTGCCTTTAGGACCGGCTACCGTCTTGCCTTTTAAATCGGCCACGGTTTTGATGGCCGGGTTCTTGACCATGATGTTGAAGGCTTTGGGGGCCCGGCTGTAGATGCCGACAATCTTCACATCCACACCGTTAGCCGCAGCTAAGATGGCGCTGGTGCCGCCCAGGGCGCTGCACACATCCAGGCTGCCGGCCGCCAGGGCTTCGGTCTGTTTGGCGCCGCTGTTAATCTCCGGGAAGGTAACCTTAATGTTATCTTTGGCAAACCCTTTCACCAGGGTCTGGTTGTTCTTATCCACGATACTGGGAATGTTGAGCGGGGATTTCACGTAGGTGACCTTTAAATCTTTTACAGGCGCAGCCGCCGGTTTAGCCGGGGTGCTGCCGCAACCTGCCAGCAGGGTAACACTGAGGACACAACTGAGGATAAATGCTGTTAGACGTTTGTTCATGATGAGCTCCTTTCACTGAGGGCGACTAAAATTCGTTGTCTGAGGCTTTGTATTTCTACCTGCACAGCCTGACGAGGCTGGGGCAGGTTGATGCTGATTTGTTCCTGGATGGCGCCGGACGCCATGACCAGGACCCGGTCGCCTAAGAGCACGGCTTCTTCCACGTCGTGGGTGACAAAGAGGATGGTCTTGCGGGTGGCGGCGTATAATTGCAGCAAAGTGAGCTGCAGGCTGCGCCGGGTAAAATAATCCAAAGCGCTAAAAGGTTCATCCATGAGGATGATATCCGGGTCGTAGTATAAGGTACGTCCCAGGGAAACCCGCTGGGCCATGCCGCCGGAAAGCTGACGGGGATAAAGGCTGGCCGCCTCGGTCAGCTCCAGCTGCTGTAGCAATTTTTGCAGGCGGGCCGGATCTTCATGAGGTGCGGCGCTGTCAGCAAAAGCAATATTCTGGGCTACGGTGAGCCAGGGCATGAGCCGGGGTTCCTGAAAGACGATGCCGATGCGCCGTGCCGTCCCCGTCAGGGCGATGGTACCGGCGCTGGGAGCTTCCAGACCTGCGATTAACCGCAGCAAAGTAGTTTTGCCGCAGCCGCTTTTGCCCACGATGCAGGTGAAGCTGTGGTCGGCAAAGGTGAGGGTGGCCGGCGCCAACGCGACCTTGCCGGCGTAACTTTTACTGAGGCCGCTCAGGCTAAGCATGGGCGTCACCTGCCTTTTGCCGCCAGGGCAGCAGTCTGTTTAAAACATTTAAAAAGATGCTGTCAATCAAAGAACCGATGATGCCGATGCAGAGCATGCCCACCAGGACGATATCCGGGCGGCTCATCTGCTCCGCGTCCAGAATCAGGTAGCCGATGCCGGCGGAAGCGGCAATCAGTTCGGCACCGATGAGGGCCCGCCAGCTGTAACCTAAGGACAGCTGCAGCCCGACGGCGATGGCGTCCAGGGCGGCCGGCAGCTGAATATGCCGGACCTGGGTGCTTTCGCTAAAGTTCAGGCTGCGGCCCACTTCTAGCAGTTTGGGGTCGCAGTTCCGGATGCCGCTGTAAGTATTCAAAAAGAGCGGGAAGAACGAGGCCAGGAAGATGATGGTCAGCTTGCTGGCTTCGCCGATGCCGGTCCAGAGGATGATCAAAGGGATGCACGCCAGGGGCGGCACATGCCGCAAAAATTCCAGCAGGGGCCAGCAGTAGGACTCAAAAGCCCGGCTGCGTCCGCACAGGATGCCCAGCGGGATGGCGGCCAGACAGCTGAGCAGAAAGCCGCTAAAGACTCTCTCTAAACTGATAGCCAGATGGTGAGGCAGGGCGCCGCTGGCGCAGAGCTCGCCTAAACTTTGTAAGGTGGTGCCGGGACTGGGGAGCAGGTAGGGGCTGAAGAGGTGCAGGGCCGTAACCAGGTACCAGAACAGCAGCAGACCTAGCGGTAGCAGCAGTCCGTTCTTGAAAGCGCGCATAGTTTCTCCTCGATAAAAAAGGCCCAGGCATACAGCCGGGGCCGGAACAACTAAATCAGATGCATGGAATCCAGGTCCACGTTCAGGAACACCTTCTCGCCGGCGGCAAAAACTTCTTTAGTGATGGGATTATATTCCTTAACCTGCAATTTTTGTTCCTGGGCGGTAATCACATAGTCCTGGGATTCGCCCATGAAGACGCTGCTGACTACCTGACAGGGGATGGTGCCGGTCCGGGCTAATTTTAAACCTTCCGGACGGGTGACAATCTTACAGGGGTCGCTGGCTTTAAGTTTGCCGTTGTTCTTCTTCGTGGCGGTGATACCTAAAAATTCTACCGCGAGCTGGTCGCCGTTAACGGCAGTTACCTTGCCCGGCGTAATATTAGCCATGCCGATAAAATCAGCCACGAAAGGTGTGGCCGGCTGGGCATATATCTCGTGGGGCGTACCCATCTGCTCCACCTGGCCGGCTTTCATGACGATGATCCGGTCCGACAGGCTCATGGCCTCGGACTGGTCGTGGGTGACATAGATACTGGTGATGCCTACCTTGCGCTGAATCTTGTGAATCTCGTTGCGCATATAGATACGCAGCTTGGCATCCAGGTTGGACAAAGGTTCATCAAAAAGCAATACGGAAGGTTCCATGACCAGGGCCCGGGCTAAAGCCACCCGCTGCTGCTGGCCGCCACTAAGCTGGTTGGGGGCACGGGTATCCATGCCTTCCAGACCTACCATGGCTAAGATGTCCTTCACTTTTTGGGCGATCACATCTTTGGGCAGTTTTTTAATCTTCAGGCCGTAGGCCACGTTGTCAAACAGGTTTAAATGAGGGAAAAGGGCATAGCTCTGGAACACCATGGCGGTATCCCGCTTATCCGGGGTCAGGCTGTTCACCCGGGTATCCCCGATGTAGATATCGCCGGCGGTGGGAATCTCAAAGCCCGCGATCATACGCAGGATGGTGGTCTTGCCGCAGCCGGAAGGTCCCAGCAGCGTGACAAACTCGCCGGGATTGATGGTCAGGTTTACGTCTTTTACTGCTACTACCTGTTTACCCTTGATGCCCTGGTAAACTTTTTTTAAGTTTTGAATCTTTACACTGGCAACAGTCATTATGTCATGTCCTCCTTAACCTTGGACGTCCGAGATATTTACGCCGATCTTATTTAACAGGAACAGCAGGATGCCGACCACGATCAGCACGATGGCGATCAGCACGGTGGAGTAAGCGGCGGCTACGCCTAAACGGCCTACATCCACATGGCTCATGATGGTAACGGTTAACAGGTTGACGCTGGCCGATACCAGGAAGATGACGGCGCTGACGGCGGTCATGCTGCGGACGAAGCTGTACACCAGGCCGCTGAAGAAGGCGGATTTGATGAGCGGGATCGTCACGGAGTGGAAGACCTTGAAGCTGCTGGCGCCTAAATCCTGCGCCGCTTCCTCGATAGCGGGGTCAATCTGCTGCAGGCTGGCAACGCCGGCGCGGATGCCTACCGGCATGCTGCGGAAGACGAAGCTGAGCACGATGATGGTGCCGGTGCCGGTTAAGATTAGGGGCGGCTGGTTATAGGCCAGCACGTAGCCCATGCCGATAACGGTACCGGGAATAGCCAGGCTTAACAAGGAGACGAATTCGATGAGCCCCCGGCCCACGAAACGTTTACGCACGATAAGGTACGCGATGATCATACCCAGCACGCCGGTGATGGGCATGCTGATGAGGGACAGCACCGTGGTATCCACGATGGGCTTAATGCCCAGGTTCCAGATATACACGTAGTGCCGCAGGGTAAAGGTATAATCGATGCCCCACAGGTTCACGAAACTGCCCACGGGGATGAGCACGTACAGTACGATGATGAAGAGGGAGATTAAGAAACAGGGCACGCCAAAGATGGTCAGGGTCTGTTTGTCCGTGACCAGTTCCCGTACCCGGGAAGGTTTGCCCGTCAGTGTGACGTAGGATTTATTGCCGACCCAGTATTTTTGCAGCACGAACATGAGGATGGACAAAGTTAAGAGGATGGTGGCCAGGGCCGTGCCTTCCTTTAAGTTGTAGTTGCCCATGGCCTGCAGGTAAACCTGGGCTGCCATGGTGTTAAAGTTGCCGCCGATGACCATAGGGTTACCAAAGTCAGCTGCCGTCTGGATGAACAGCAGCAGGAAACTGTTGGCGATACCGGGCGTTAACAGCGGCAGCAACACCGTCTTAAAGGTGTGCCAGCGGCTGGCGCCCATGTTGCGGGCCGCTTCTTCCATGGAGGGGTCGATCTGTTTCATCAGACCGGCCAGGACCAGATAAGCCACGGGGAAGAAGGTTAAGATCTGGACCACCGCCAGGCTGGTAAAGCCGTATACGTTGGCATTCTTGATGCCCAGGAGAACCTTGCTCACAAAACCCTGCTGGCCGAAGAGCATGATAAAGGACATGGCCAGGGCGAAAGGCGGGGAAATGATGGGCAGGATGGCGATGATGTTAAACAGTTTCTTGAAGGGCAGCTTCAGGTACGCCTCGGCGTAAGCAAACAAAAAGCCGATGAGGGTGCCGAAGAAGCTGACAAACAAACCCAGCCCGATGGTATTGAATAAGACCTGTATGTTTTCGGAATGGCTCAACGCCTCCCGGTAATAGGCTAAGGTTATGGAACCGCTCTGGTCGTTGATGAAGCTTTGGAACAACACCTCGTACAGCGGCCACACGATAAAGATGATTAAGGAAAGGCCTACCAGGATAATGGTGGCCAGCAGGATCGGGTCCCGCAGAATTTTTTGCATCTCATCCCATTTCAGGGAGAGGGTACTATATTTTTTCTCAGGCATCTTGAACTCCTATTGAGAGAAGATACAGGTCAGAGACGGAACAAAATTTTGCCGCGCCTCTGACCTGCCAACTCTGGGAAAATTTTCTGCCTGCAGGCTGCAGGTCAGCTACATAACGATGACGACAGGACTTAGGACTTGATGGCCTTATCCCATTTTTCTACCAACTCGCTGCGATGTGCGCCGGCCCACGGGAAATCATAATTGATGAGCTTGGTGCCGTTCAGCTCGGCCGCTTGTTTCGGAGGTGTAGCTTCGGGGTTGGTCAGGAACTGGTAAGAACCGGTGGTCTGGCCGATTTCCTGGGCCTTCTTGGTCAGGCACCAGTCAATAAACTTCTTGGCTGCTTCCTGGTCCGGGCCGCCCTTGATGATGGAAACGGCGCCAATCTCGTAGCCCGTGCCTTCAGAAGGCGCGGTGAGTACCAGGTCTTTCATACCTTCTTCACGATACTTGATGGCGTCATGCAGGAAGGAGATGCCCACCATGCATTCGCCCTGGCCGGCCAGACGTGCCGGAGCCGTACCGGATTTCTGGTAGTTCTTCATTTGTTTGTTCAGCTCTTTCATGTAAGCCAGACCATCTTTTTCACCCTTTAACTGGATGATGGTAGCCAGCATGGTATAAGCCGTGCCGGAAGAACCGGGGTTAGCGCTGATGATCTGACCCTTGAATTCGGGTTTCAGCAAATCCTGCCAGCTCTTAGGCGCTTCCACACCCTTTTCCTTCAAGAGCTTGCTGTTGGAGGCAAAGCCCAGATAACCTACGTACACGCCGGTCCAGTAACCGTCTTTATCTTTAAACTTGTCAGGAATCTTGGCGGCGTTGGGAGAAACATATTTTTCCAGCAGGCCGTCAGCCTTAGCCTGAATCTGGCCGTCCGCCGGACCGCCAAACCAGATAGAAGCCTTGGGGTTAGCTTTTTCCGCCTTGATACGGCCAATGGTTTCGCCGGAGCTCATGCGTACGGCCTCCACCTTGATACCGGTATCTTTCTGGAACTCGGCGATGTCCTTGGCCATCCAGTCATCCAGGGCGCCCCAGTACATAACTAACTTCTTACCACCATCTTTGGGAGCTGCAGCTTTTTTATCGCCGCCGCCGCAACCGGTCAACGCCAAGAGCATCAGACCAGCCAGAGAAACCGCACAAACTTTTTGTAATTTCATGCTTAACACTCCTTTGTGGCTAATATATAGTAAGCTTCCTTACTCAACCTGTTTTCATTTTACCAAATTCCGGCCAAAGAAACAATAAAATTGTGAATTAACTGTTAACATTTGGCGCTTTGCCCTAAATTGGGTATAATAAAGACTAAGAGTGTAACATAAAAGAGTTCCCCCAAGGGAGCGCAAGGCAGAAAGAAGGTGGCGGCTACGGAACGCTGGGTCCTGCATGTGGATATGGATGCGTTTTTTGCTTCGGTGGAACAGCTGGATCATCCGGAGTACCGGGGGCAGCCGGTCATCGTGGGCGGAATGTCGGCCCGCAGCGTGGTGTCCACCGCTTCCTACGAAGCCCGGGCTTTCGGCGTCCATTCCGCCATGCCTATCTTTGAGGCGAAACGGCTCTGTCCCCACGGCATCTATGTGCAGAACCGGGGCGCCCGCTATGCGGAAGTCTCGGAGCAGATCATGGAGATTTTTCGCGAGACTTCGCCTCTGGTGGAGCAGCTTTCCATTGATGAGGCGTTTTTAGACCTGACCGGCATGGAAGCTTTGGGCGGCACCGAATTTTTGGCGCGCCAGGTACAGGCACGTATCCAGAAAGATTTGCATCTGACCGCTTCCGTAGGCCTGGCGCCTAATAAGTTTTTAGCCAAGCTGGCCAGCGATTTACGCAAGCCCCGCGGTTTTGTGGTCATCCGGAAGGAAGAAGCCGCGGCGCTGCTGGCGCCTATGTCCGTACGTAAAATTTTCGGCATCGGCCGCCAGGCGGAAGCCCAGCTGGCTCAGTTCGGCATCACCACCATCGGGCAGCTGGCCCGCGCGGACCGGCGGGTACTGGTAAAAGTTTTCGGCATCAATGCGGATACGGTGCGGAACCTGGCCCTGGGTCTGGATAACCGGCCGGTGGTACCGGACAGCGAAGAAAAATCCCTGGGCAAGGAAACCACCTTTGATGTAGATTATCACGACTACCAGATCTTGAAAGCCGTGCTGCTGGACCTGGTGGGACAGGTAGGCTGGCGGCTTAGACGTAAAAAATTGAGCGGGCGCACCGTGACGGTGAAAGTGAAGTACGCGGATTTTAAAACCATCACCCGCAGCCGTTCCGTGGAAGGGGTGTTGTGCTGGGACGAGGAAATCTTTACCCTGGCGGCAGATATTTTGCGCCAGATTGACCTGCGCAAAGGCGTGCGTCTGCTGGGAGTTTATATCAGCAACCTGCTGCCGGGGAGCAGCGCCGGGGACCTGGGTTTTCAGGAAACGGTGCGGCTGCAGCAGCGTAACCAGGCGGTGGATGCCCTGAAGGCCAAGTTTGGGGAGCAGATCATCCACCGGGGGCTGACCGGCGGGGAAAATTTGGCCGCGCCAATCGGTGGTCCGGCTGGTAAAGGGCCGGACCGGGAGGGCGGCTTAAAAATCGTCCCAGCGGGACAAAAAAAGTAAATTATTTTTAAAAAATATTTTATATACCGTAAAATTTTCAAAAAGTATTAGTGCCGCTAAGCCAGATAAAAACTGGTTTAGCGGTTTTTATTATCACGAGTGGGACAAAATAAATCCCTACTGGACAAAAAGAAACCAGAGTGCTATACTAAGGGCGTAGGGAAAAAGACCCGGACGGAAAATTAACAGAAAGGCAGGGGAGCAAGATGGATTTCGAAAAGATCGTGAACATGATTTGTGCTTTTGGATTCTTTATGGAAGGCTGAGCAGTTTAAGGAAAGTCATTAGTTAACGGTAAGGTTAGGTGAGAGTTATGTTGAACAGATTTGTGAAAGCTTTATACAGCTTGGAAGTTTATTTTATCGATTGATAAAAGAGGACAACATGAAAAATAAATTTAGCAAAGCGAAGGCGCTTCGGTAGCAAACCGCAGCGCCTTTAATTTTATGCCGGTGAGAGGAAGAGGAGAACGTCGTTTTTAGACTTTTTTGGCCGGGAAGCCGCTCTGGTTCTGGGGAGGAGAAGGTGAGAAGGTAATTGGGGTAAAAGTCCCTAGAAAAAAATTTAAAGTATCGTAATAAAAAACTAAGGACTTTTCCCGCTTTTGCTTCTCACCTTCTCCCAAGCAGTCAGGGAGCGGACTAGCGACCTTTAAACCCCAAAATTACAGCCTCTCCTTTTAAGGGAGAGAGCTTTTTATGAGTTAATAGATAAGATTAAAGTTGAGAATTTAAAATTAAGTTGCCGGTTTACAATTTAAGATTAAGCTGCCAGTTGCCCCGGTTTGTTCTCTGGCAAAACGTAAACTACTTTACAGTTTTTCCAAACCTGCGCCAAATTTTTAAAAAAGTTACAGAAATGGCTTGACGGATTAAATTGGTGGTGTTAGACTACGTTTAAAGTTCATAAGAACCACAAAACCTACGAAGCGGAGATCAAGTCAAAAGAAGCGCTGACAGAGAGTCCGGGGTGCTGGGAGCCGGATAGAGATGCTGTTTGATAAATGGACCGCTGAGGGTGCGCTGAAAGCAGCTTGCTGCAAGTACCGCGCAACGTAACACCGGCGTTAAGGGTGAGGGGTGTGTTGGCACCCTGGATGAGCGCACGGAGTTTCCGTGCAGCAAGGTGGTACCACAGGTAAAAAGTTAACCTGTCCTTGTAATTGGCAAGGGCGGGCTTTTTTATTGGTTTAGACGGCGGCGGGGCTGCTTGCAGCCAGCAAGACCGCCGCCACGTTGGAAGAGTGTAGTTGTTAAAGGAGCGCCCTGGGGGCAGAAACGGTTTGCGATGATCTTAGATACTTTGGCGGCAGCGGCTAAGCAAAGAGTAGCTGCCCTGGAACAACAAAAAAGTTTGGCGGTGGTACAAAAGGAAGCAGAAGCGCTGACTGCCAGGGAAATAGCCGCAGGCCGGCCGGATTTAGGCCGCCAGTTTTACCAGCGGCTGGCTCGGCCCGGCCTCAACTTTATCTGCGAGGTGAAGAAAGCCTCGCCCAGTAAAGGCGTCATCGCCCCGGATTTCCCCTATGTGCAGATTGCCAAGGCCTACGAGGAGGCGGGAGCAGCTGCCATCAGCTGTTTGACGGAGCCGGAGTATTTCTTAGGCCGGGATCGCTATTTGCAGGAAATTGCCCGGACCGTGAAGCTGCCGGTACTGCGCAAAGATTTTACGGTGAGCGCCTACCAGATTTATCAGGCCAGACTGTTAGGCGCGGCGGCGGTGCTGCTCATTGTAACGTTACTTTCCGAAGCCCGGCTGCGGGAATATCTCCAGCTGGCTGCCAGTTTGCACCTGGCCGCCCTGGTGGAAGCTCACACGGAAATGGAAGTAGCAACGGCACTGCGGGCCGGAGCTGAGATTATCGGCGTCAACAACCGCAACCTGCAGGATTTTACGGTAGATATGCAGAACAGCATCTGCCTACGGCCTTTAGTACCGGCCGGAAAGCTTTTTGTGGCGGAAAGCGGCATCAGGACGGCGGCGGATGTGGCTCAGTTACGACAGGCCGGCGTCAACGCCGTGCTGCTGGGGGAAACCCTGATGCGCAGTCAAGATATCGCCGGGAAGCTGCGAGAACTGGCAGGAAACACCGGTGCAGCCACAGCTGAAAGTTAAGTGAGCACAAAGTTTAGGTACAGCTGAAGATTAAGTAAGCATAAAGTTTAGCCACAGCTGAAAGTTAAGCGGGCAGCAAGTTTGAGTACAGGAAAGTTGCAGCAGGAGGCAGTCATGCAGGTGAAGATATGCGGTTTACGAACCAGGTTGGATGTAGCTATGATTAACAAACTGCATCCGGACTACGCCGGTTTTGTCTTCGCACCTGGCAGGCACCAGGTAAAACTGGCCCAGGTCCAAACTTTGCGGGCGCAGCTGGCGCCGGGGATTAAGAGCGTGGGCGTCTTTGTGAACGCGGCGCCGGCCCTGGTAGCAGCCCAGAGCAAACTGGCAGGGTTGGATGTGATCCAGCTCCACGGGGATGAAGATGCGGCTTATATACGTAAGCTGCGGCGGCTGGTGCAGCTGCCCGTGCTCAAGGCCATCCGCTTAGGCGGGGCAAGCGCAGTACCCAAGCCTGGGGGTACGGAGACTACGCCTAAACCGGGACCTGGCAGCAGTTGTCCCGTAACGTCAAAAATGTTGCAGGAATTAAGCGCCGCCGGGGTGCAAGGCTTTTTGTTTGATACTGCCAGCAGCAGCGGTTACGGGGGCACCGGCCAAAGTTTTAACTTACAGCTTTTGGAAGAGTTGGACGTAACCCAGCCGTTCCTGGTAGCCGGTGGTCTCACCGCCGCCACGGTGGCGTCAGTTATCCGGAAGGTACAGGCAGGTAAGCACGCCCGGTTTTTTAAGGGCGTGGATGTGTCCAGCGCCGTGGAAACGGACGGACATAAAGACGCAGTGAAGGTAACAGCTTTTATCAACGCTGTGCGCAGCGCGGCAGCAGGATAAAAAATACAGTGCGGCGGAGCCGCTTGGAAAATAATTTGTCAGTGGCCGGAGCCACTTAGAAAATAATTTGCTGGTGGCCGAAGCCACGGCGAGAGCAAAAACAGGGCAGAGATGCCGGAAAGAGTGAGGAAGATGACCAAAGGAAGATACGGGATTCACGGCGGCCAATATTTGCCGGAAACTTTGATGAATGCCGTCCTGGAATTAGAGCAGGCCTATGAGAAATATAAAAAGGACCCGGAATTTTTAGCGGAGCTGCGGCGGTTGTACCGTGAGTATGCCAACCGTCCCTCCCTGTTATATTATGCCGAGAAGATGACCAAGGATTTAGGCGGCGCCAAGATTTATCTGAAGCGGGAGGATTTAAACCACACCGGCGCCCACAAGATTAACAATGTGCTGGGACAATGTCTGTTAGCCCAGCGTATGGGCAAGAAGCGGGTCATCGCCGAGACCGGCGCCGGCCAGCACGGGGTGGCTACGGCTACGGTGGCGGCCCTCATGGGCATGGAGTGCGTGGTCTACATGGGTAAGGAAGATACCATCCGCCAGGCCCTGAACGTGTTCCGCATGGAACTTTTAGGCGCCAAGGTGGTAGCCGTGGAAAGCGGCACCGGTACTCTGAAGGATGCGGTAAACGAAGCGCTCCGGGTATGGACGGCCCGCTGCGAGGATACTTATTATGTGTTAGGCAGCGTCATGGGTCCCCATCCTTATCCGGAGATGGTGCGGGATTTCCAGAAGGTCATCGGCGAAGAAGTTAAGGCCCAGCTTCAAGAAAAAGAAGGCCGGCTGCCGGATGCGGTGTTGGCTTGTGTAGGCGGCGGTTCCAACGCCATGGGCATCTTCTATGATTTTATCCCGGACAAGAGTGTGAAGCTCATCGGCGTGGAAGCCGCCGGACGGGGCGTGGATACGGCAGAAACCGCAGCCACTATCGCCCGGGGCAGCGAAGGCATCTTCCACGGCATGAAATCTTATTTCCTGCAGGATAAATACGGCCAGATCGCGCCGGTGTACAGCATTTCCGCCGGCCTGGATTATCCGGGCATCGGGCCGGAGCACGCCTACCTGCACGACATCGGCCGGGCACAGTACGTGGCGGCCACGGACCAGGAAGCGGTGGAGGCGTTCCAGTACCTGTCCCGCATGGAAGGCATCATCCCCGCCGTGGAAAGCGCCCATGCGGTGGCTTATGCCATGAAGCTGGCGCCCACCATGAAAAAAGAGCAGATTATCGTCATTAACATTTCCGGTCGTGGCGACAAAGATGTAGCTGCCATCGCCCGTTATTTAGGGAGGGATTTACATGAGTAAGATAGCCGCGGCTTTTCAGAAGCATCCCAAGGCCTTCGTGCCTTTTATCACCTCCGGCGATCCGGACCTGGCCACCACGCAAAAATTAATCGTGGCCATGGCGGAAGCCGGCGCTGCCGTAGTGGAACTGGGTATTCCTTTTAGCGACCCCGTGGCCGAAGGCGAAGTCATCCAGCGGGCCAATATTCGGGCTTTAAAGGAAGGCTGCACCACGGACAAGATTTTTGCCATGATTAAGGAAGTACGTAAGGAAACCGACGTGCCTCTGGTCTTTTTAACCTACATCAATCCTATCTTCACCTACGGTACGGACAAATTTTACGCTAAGTGCGCCGAAGTTGGCGTGGACGGCACCATCATCCCGGATATTCCCTTTGAGGAAAAAGGCGAGGTGCTGGGCGCCTGTAAGAAATACGGCGTGGATTTGATCTCTCTCATCGCGCCCACATCTAAGGACCGCATCCAGATGATTGCCAGGGAAGCCATGGGCTATATCTACCTGGTGTCCAGCCTGGGCGTTACCGGCGTGCGCCGGGAGATTACCACGGATATCGGCGCCATCGTCAAGGAGATCCGCAAAGTTTCTGCGAAGCCGGTAGCCGTAGGTTTCGGCATCGCTACCCCGGAGCAGGCGGCGCAGATGGCCGCCTTAAGCGACGGCGCCATCGTGGGCAGTGCCATCGTAAAAATTATCGAGCAGCACGGCAAGGACGCAGTGGAGCCGGTGCGCCGGTATGTGACGGCGATGGTGCAAGCAGTGGCAGCTACGAAAAAGTAACAGTAGTCACAAAAAATACATAGGACCGGCGCTAAATTTTCTGCCGGTCATCAGCAGCAAGTTCAGTGCGCAGCCTTTACCGGCGGCGCACTTTTTTGTGGTAGCGGCAACTTCTTTAGACAAATGTCTACCGGGTGTTGTATAATAAATAGACTTGAGTAATTAGTGAAGGTGATAACTGATGCAAACTGTACATGATAAAAGCTTTAAGACTTACGGCCGGGTGCTGCACCTGGACCTGAAAGAATTTTTACAGGTGCTGCGGGCGCGTCCCGTCACGGCGGCAGGTACGGTAGCCTACGAACCTTCCCTGGCTAGCCTGGAACAATTACCTTTGTTCCGGACCCTGCAGGAGGAAGTCTACGGCGGTCTGCCTATCGAGTTAGGGCACTGCAGCGGTTTTAACGACCGGTTGAACGCTTTGGAGTATCACCGTTCTTCCGAGGTAGATATCGCTGCGACAGACCTGATCCTGATGCTGGGACGGCAGCAGGATATTGATTATGAGCATTTAACTTATGACACAGCCAAGGTAGAGATGTTTATGGTGCCGGCAGGTACGGCGGTGGAACTGTTTGCCACTACCCTGCACTTTGCCCCCTGCGGCGTGGGCGGCCGGGAATTCAGGCAGGGGGTGGCTTTACCCCGGGATACTAACCTGCCTTTGAACAAAGTTCCGGTGCGCCAGGGTGAGAACGCCTGCTTATTTGCCAGAAACAAATGGTTACTGGCCCATCCGGACAGCGGTCTGGACCGGGACGGCGCCTGGCTGGGATTACGGGGCCGGAATCTGAAACTGGAAGAGCGGTAACCACAAGTTTTCCTGGTTGGAAATCTTCAAGAGGATAATTTTTAACCTGAGCAATATTAAACTATAAGGAGCGAGCAGCGTGGCCAAAAATTTTTTAGTGACCGATTTTGAGTTTACTCAGTATACGAAAAGGGTGGGGCGTCCCCGGGGTTTTTTCTCCGAGATTATCGAGATTGGCGCCGTGCTCTTAGACGGTGAGACTCTGGAGGTAAAAGGCAAGGTGCAGAATTTTGTGCAGCCGGCCTTTTACCCCAAGCAGGCCCAGGAAGCCCTGGACTTTTGTATGATTACCGCCAAGGATATGAAAAAAGCCATCCCCTTTGCCAAGATGATCGAGGAGATCAAAGCCTTGTATGTGCCGGGACAAACCTGGTTCGTAGCCTGGGGCAACGAAGACTACCATGTGGTGGACAACGGCTGCCAGCACCATCAGCTGGAGAACCCGGTCTTGTACGACGATTATCTGGATTTAGCCGAAGCCTACAAGGTCATGAAGGGTGACAGCTACACCACGGGGCTGAAAAAAGCTACCGAGGAACAGGAAGTAGCCACCGGCGGTTTGTGGCACACGGCCTACGACGACGCTGCCAATACCGGCAAGCTGCTGACCAAGTTAGTCCAGGGCGGCTGGAACGTGGAGCAGTATCTGGAAGAACGGGAGCAAAGGAAACTGGAGCAGGAAGAACTGGCCCGGGAAAAACACGAAGCCTGGCTGGCCCGCATGCAGAAAAAATAAGCATGACCGCAGCCGCGTTGGCGGAGCAGGCGTGCAGGTTTACCCAAGAAAAAACTGCTGTTACCTTAGGGTAGCAGCAGTAATTTTTTTGCGGTTAACAATGATGCATGCATATGCCATGGGAGACGTAAGTCACAGCTGGCCAAGCTTACAGTTCCGGCCAGTGTTTCTTGACGATGCTCAGCAATTGACCGTTAATCAGTCCGTTGCCGGCGCAGATATCCTCGTTCTGATTCACATCCGGGTCTTCGCCCTGATAGTTGGTCACCTGGCCGCCGGCTTCGCTGATTAAGAGCAGACCGGCCGCCATGTCCCAGGGTTTCAGGTTGCGTTCCACGTAGCCGTCCAGACGCCCGGCCGCCACGTAGGCTAAATCCAGGGCGGCGCTGCCGCTGCGGCGCACGTCCAGCACCTGGCTGAAGATTTCCTGAAAAAAGGGCCAGTTTTGCTCCGTGTACTGCCTATCGTAAGGGGAAGTACCGATAGAAACCAGTGACTTGGCCAGGGTAGCATTTTTAGTTACCCGGAGCGGGGTCCGGCCTAAAAAAGCGCCTTCGCCTTTCACCGCATGGAACACCTCTTCCGTAAAGGGGTTGTAGATCACGCCGAACTGTAAGCTGCCTTCGGCGTAGTACGCTAAAGAAACGGCGCTGCACTGCATCTGCCGGATAAAATTCTGGGTGCCGTCAATAGGGTCCAGGATCCAGTAGGCCTGATCTTCCTCGATGGTGAGCCGCTCCTGTTCCTCGGCCAGCATCAGCACGTCGGGGTAGAGGGAAGCCAGATGTTCCTGCAGGTAACGCTGCACTTCCACGTCCACGTTGGTGACAAAATCCGCCCGGCCCTTGGCCGTCACGGAAAAATTACCGGGATGCAGCAGTAATGACTTGGTACTGGTGACAATCTCAATGATAGTTGGATAATCCATGATGCTCCTCAGCTTAACCGGACCCTCAGGCCTGCGGTAAAATTTGTAACCCTATAAGTGAGGCTGCCACCCTGCGGCAGCAGCCTCTTATGCTTAATCTTCGTACTGGTCGGGGAAAAAGACCCGTAAAACTTTTTCTTCGGTGGGTTGGCCCAGACTGTTGCCAAGCAGGAACAGGATCAGGGAGACGCCGATGCCGATGACGATCTGGTGCAGGCTGAAAACTTTAATGCCCAGGGCCATGGTCACGCAGTAGGAAAGCACGCCGCCTACCAGACACCACAGGGCGCCTTTGCTGTTGGCCTTGCTCCAGAACATACCGAAGATCATCACCCAGAAGAAGGCGGTTTCCAGACCGCCAAAGGCGAACATGTTGATCTTCCAGATCAGGTCCGGGGGCACGATGGCGATAAAGTATACGGCCAGGCCCATGATGAGGGTGCAGGCCATGCTCAGTTTCTTTACCTGGTCATTGGTCACGATCTGGCCTTTCTTAGCCTGGACGTTCATGTAGATATCTTTAATAATCGAAGAAGAGCCCGTCAACAGCAGGGAAGAAATGGTGGAAATCGTAGCCGCGATAGGACCGATGATGGTGACGCCGGCCCAGAAGGGGCTCATGCAGGCCACGATGGTCCGGGGCGTGATGTTATCCACGCTGCCGCCGTAAGCGGCGATGGAAGGATTGGTCAGGATGCCCTTGCTTAAAACGCCAATCCAGGTAGCCACCAGGGTGATGGCGCCGATCATGATGGTACCGATGATCATGGCGTTGCTGAGTGCCTTGGTATCTTTATAGCTGATGCTGCGGACCACGGACTGGGGCAGGGCCAGGGTGCACACGCCTACTAACAGCCACTGGCTGATGTAGAGGGAGAGGGGCATCTTGCCCCGGGATAAAGGTTCCAGCATGGCCGGATCCGCCGTCTGGATATGAGTCATGATGGCGTCATAACCGCCGGCAGTTTTTAACATGGAGTAAAAGAGGATGGCCAGACCGGCTAACATGGCGATGGCACAGATGGCATCCGTGACCGCCACGCCTTTAAAGCCGCCGATGGTGGTGTAGACCACCACGATGAGGCCGAAGAGGGTAAGTCCGGTTAAATACGAGAAGCCGGTGACCGCCTCAAACAGTTTGGCGGCGCCGACGAACTGGGCCACCATGGTAGCGCAGAAGAAGAGCACGATGACACCGGCGGCAATATTGGCCAGGGTATCGTTCTGGTAACGGCTGCGGATCACGTCGATGACCGTCACCGCATCAATCTTGTGAGCCACCAGCGCCATCCGTTTGCCGAAGACGCCCATGACCAGGAACACTACCACCACCTGGACGATGGCCATGTACAGCCAGCCGTAGCCAATCTGCCAGGCCATACCGGGTCCGCCCACGTAGGTGCTGACGGAACTATATGTAGCCACGGTGGTCATGGCCAGGACGAAACCGCCCAGGGTCCGGCCGCCGATGAAATAATCTTTGACGAAGTTCTTGGAACGATCGCTGGAAGAAGTTTTCTGGATATAATAACTTACATATAATAGTACCATCAGGAAGACAAAAGCTGGTAAAAGGTTGATCAGGTTATTCATGATCCTTTACCTCCTTGTCAGCATCCAGGCTCATGTCCATGAAGACATAGCGAGCCAGGACCACCGCCACGATGACGGAAAAGATCCAGGTACCGACACAGCCGCCCCAAACCCAGAGCGGGGTGTGTAAAAACATGATCTGGCTGTCCGCCAGGCCGAAACCTGCCGCACACCAGAATAAAATCACGAGAATCGTGGCCACGACGGTTGCCTTAGCTTCCCGGTTGGCCTGCTTAAACTTAGCACTTTCTTTCATCTTATAACCCTCCTAGCACAATATAGTCCCGCCCTCCTTAGAGGTGTAGGCTGCTTACCATATCCGCGCGGATATGTCGCTGGAACGGACATAGTATAACACATTTGTCAACATCGTGCTATAATAAGTTTAAGAATTTGATATTTCTAATTTGATATTTTTAGAGGAGGAAAGTTTCCATGGTTGAGCTAGAACGCATTCTTAAAACTTTTACGGAGCTGGTGAGCATTCCCTGCCCCAGCGGTGATGAAAAAAAAGAAGCTGACCTGATCACCAAGAAATTACAGGCCCTGGGCGTGCAGGTTAAAGTAGATCAGGCCGGCGCTAACGGTATCAGTACCACCGGTAACGTATGGGGCTTTCTGCCCGGCAACGTGCCCGGGGCTAAAAAAGTTTTATTCGAGGCCCACATGGACAGCGTGGCGCCTACGACCGGTACCAAAGTGATCCGCAAGGACGGCGTGCTCTATTCAGACGGCACCACCACCCTGGGCGGTGATGATAAGGTTGGCATCGCCTCTGTTTTGGAAGCGCTGCAGATCATTAAAGATGAGCAGATTCCCCATGGGGATGTGCAGTTCCTCTTTGCCATCGGCGAAGAGACCGGCAGCTACGGTATCCGCTATCTGGATCCCTCCTGGCTTAAATCCGACTTCGGTTACTGCCTGGATTGTGGCGGCAGCGCCGGCGAGATTTTCAACTATTCGCCTCAGGCTTACCGCGTTACCTATACGGTGACGGGCAAAGCTGCTCATGCCGGCGAGGAACCGGAAAAAGGTATCAATGCCATCATGCTGGCGACAAAAGGCTTAAGCAAGCTGCCCTGGTACGGCCGCAAGGATGCCATGACCACCCTCAGCATCGGCCTCATCAAGGGCGGCAAGGCCAGCAATATCGTAGCGGACGAGTGCGAATTTGTCATTGATATGCGCTGCCCTGATGTGCAAAAGCTGGACGCCCTGCGGGACGCAACCACGAAACTTATTGAGCAGGAAGTTACGGCCGGCGGCGGCAAGCTCAAGGTCAACTGCACCTTGTCCGGACCGGCGGTGTTCGTAAAAGAGGACGAACCGGTAGCCAACCTGGCAGCGGCGGCGGCTAAGGCCGAAGGTTTCCCGGTACAGTTTAAATTTACCGGCGGCTTAAGCGATGCCAACTTCCTGTGCGGCTACGGTCTACCTACCTTAAACCTGGCCACGGGCATGGATAAGATCCACACCACCTTTGAACAGTTAAAGGAAAAAGACCTGGTGAACACGGCCCGCTGGATTCTGGCCATCATTAGGGAAGCGGCGAAGAAATAAGGCCGTCAGAAACAATGCCGGCGGTGGGGATCAAAGTAAAAATTTGGCAGCGGCCTCAGTGAAGTCGTGCCGTTTCTGTGCATCGGTAATTCTTTCCATATAATAATCAAGATAATAATCAAGATAATAATCAAGATAATAATCAAGATAATAATCAAGATAATAATCAAGATAATAATCAAGATAATAATCAAGATAATAATCAAGATAATAATCAAGATAATAATCAAGGACCGTCTGCTGTTAGGGCAGGCGGTCCTTGTGTGTTCTGTAGGTATTAAGTTTTCCGCAGCCGGTCTCAGGGTTTAACCGTGGCTTTGAAGGCCTGCTTGCCATCCTTGTACTCAATGATGACGGCGCTCTTTACGGCGTCATGGTTTTCGTTCAGGGAGATGTTGCCGGTGACGGCGGCAAAATTCTTGGTAGCGGCAATAGCCTGGCTGATCTTGGCCGGGGTCAGGTCGCCGGCGGTCTTGATGGCGTTAAAGAGAATGTTGGCGGCATCGTAACCTAACACGGCGCAGGCATCCGGACGTTGTTTATATTCTTTCTGGTAAGCGTCCACGAAAGCCTTGGAAGCGGCGCTGGTATCATCGGCGCTGTAATGGTTGGTAAAGTAGGTGTTGTTCAGGGCCTTGGCGCCGGCAATTTCTACCAGCTTGGGGCTGTCCCAGCCATCGCCGCCTACGAAGGGCACGTTCAGGCCGATTTCCCGGGCCTGTTTCACGATCTTACCAATTTCTTCGTAATAACCGGGCACATAGATGACCTCGGGTTTCACAGCGGCCATCTTGGTCAGCACGGACTTAAAGTCCGTATCCTTCTGCAGATAGGATTCTTCGATGACGATGCTGCCACCTTTGGCGGCAAAAGCTTTCTTGAAGCAGTCGGCCAGACCTTTGGAATAGTCGCTGCTGTTATCGATGAGGATGGCGGCTTTCTTGAATTTCAGGGTGTCAGCCACGAAGTTGGCGCCCACGGTGCCCTGGAAGGGGTCGATGAAGCAAACCCGGTAGGTGTTGGGCTTTACCTTGTTGCTTTTATCGTCCACGGTGACCTTGGGATTGGTGGCGCCTACGGCCAGGAAAGGAATCTTGGAAGCTTCGCTGACGTTAGCGGCGGCAATGGCGCCGGAAGAAGCGAACAGACCCAGCACGGCGGGAACCTTATTCTGGTTTACCAGCTTGCTCATGGCGTTGGCAGATTCAGCCGGTTCGGACTTGGTATCGGCTACCACGAACTCTACCTGTTTTCCTAAAAGGCCGCCCTTGGCATTTAACTCCTTGGCAGCCATCTTGGCGCCGTTGGCGATGGAGTTGCCGTAAGAAGCGTTGTTACCGGTCATCTCGGCGATGATGCCCAGCTGGATGACGTTGGCGTTTTTCTTGGGGCCGCCGCAGCCGGCTAAGAGACCCAGGGCGATGGTGGAAACCAGAGCGATGCTGACAAACTTTTTGAAATTCATTTTTACGTTCCTCCTCAAAATAAACTTACATAATAAAATATCTCCGGCGCCTGGTCGCTCCGGAGATATGAGAAGTCAAAGCTTATATGATACAAAGATAATATAAACTAAGCCGCTCTGTCCTTTTGCCTGAGAGATGAGGATTGCTCCATGCCCCTTCGGCGCCCGCTAACGAGACTCTCCAGAGTTGTGTCCCTGTACAGTCCTATCTGCGAGGCAGATACCTGAGAGTTTAACTCCTTCGGTAGACTTGGGTCTTCTCCCGTACAGTTCATCCACACCGTATGCACTTTTGATGTTTTGGAGTATACCACAGCAACATTTTTTGTGCAAGGGGAGAGTGAAAAATTTTCTTTAAAACAGTATGACTGCCGGAAATATGTAAATAACTTTACATAATTTTAGAAAATAGTGCTACCGGCACCGTGGAACCAATTGTATTCCTGTGCTCACGCACCCGGACCAGACCGTACCGTGCCCTGAAAGTAAGACAGCTGCCGTCATCCTGCTTTGCGGCAGGACGGGGCAGCTGTCCAGGTGCGGGGACCTTTGTAGTCAACCCGGGGTCAGCTTACGCCGGCTCAGGGATTAACAGTGGTCTTATAAGTTTGCTTGCCATCCTTGAAGGCGATGATGACGGCGCTCTTTACCGCATCGTGAGTCGCGTTCAGGGAAGTTTTGCCGGTAACGGCGGGGAAGTCCTTGGTAGCTGCCAGAGCGGCGCTGACCTTGGCACCATCGGTGCTGCCGGCACGCTTAATAGCATCAGCCATCAGTTTCGCGCCATCATAACCTAAAACGGCCGGAGCATCAGGCTTCTCGTTGTATTCTTTCTGGTAAGCGGCTACGAAAGCCTTGGATTCAGCATTGGTAGCATCCGGAGAATAGTGGTTGGTGAAATAGGTGTTTTCCAGGGCGGGGCCGCCGGCAATTTCTACCAGCTTGGGGCTATCCCAGCCGTCGCCGCCGACGAAAGCGGCCTTAATGTCCAGCTCCCGGGCCTGCTTGATGATCTTACCAACTTCTTCGTAATAACCGGGGACGTACAGGACTTCCGGGTTCAAAGTCTTAATCTTGGTCAGGATGGCTTTGAAGTCGGTATCTTTTTGCAGGTAAGCTTCTTCGCCTAAGATCTGGCCGCCCTTTTTCGTAAAGGCTTCTTTAAAGAAAGCTGCCAGGCCTTTGGAATAATCGCTGCTGTTATCAATGAGGACCACGGCCTTTTTCAGTTTCAGGGTATCCAGCACGAAGTTGGCGCCCACAGTACCTTGGAACGGATCGATGAAGCAGACACGGAAGGTATTGGGTTTAGCCTTGCCATCCTTGTCCAGGGTAACCTTGGGGTTGGTGGCGCCGATGGCCAGGAAAGGCACCTTGGCCGATTCGCTGACGTTGCAGGCGGCGATGGCGTTGGAACTGGTAAAGATACCCATGGACAGTTTCGCCTTATCCTGGTTCAAAACTTTACTCATGGCGTTGGCGGCTTCGGCCGGTTCGGATTTATCATCGGCGATGGCCAGTTCAATCTTCTTGCCGTCCACGCCGCCCTTGTCGTTAATTTCCTTGACGGCCAGCTTCATGCCTTTGACCACGGAGTTGCCATAGGAAGCGTTAGGACCTGTTAGTTCGCTGACCACGCCAATCTTGATGGTATTGCCGGCGTCCTTCTTGGCGCCGCCGCCACAACCGGCCATCAGCACGGACACGGATAAAAGTCCACACATTACTGCAGTTGCTAACTTACTTTTGTTCAAGAACATCACAAAAACCCCCTCACATTTTTCTCATTAACGAAGTGCGTTTCCTTAGAACGCCGGCCCTTTAAACAAAAAGAGAAGCCAAATTGGGGATTTGACTTCTCTAACGTCTTTGTCGGAGAACTGGAAACTTCTCTGCTTTTCTTCGTTGGGGTTAGTTTACACTGAAGTTTTAAAATTTGCAACAGAAAACCGCAAAAATACATAAAAAAACAATTTAAGCTTTAAAAGTGTAAACTTTTTAACGTAACTGTTTTGTGACAGTAGGCAAAAATATTTTTAACGTTGCTAAGAGGTGGACTTGTATTTTAGCAGCGGACAGGAAAGCCACCCACCCCGCCCTTAAAAAAAGCCGCTGTTTATGTTATGATATACATATCTATAGATATTTTAAGGAACAACTGGTACCGGCGGAGCTGCTGACCGCGCTGCGCGTCGGGCAGGACCGGATACTTATGAAGGAACTGAGGTTACCATGACTTGTACTTTTACCCATCTGCATGTCCATACCAAGTTTAGTCTGCTGGACGGCGCTTCCAAGCCGGCCGAGCTGATCCGCTATGCCAAATCCCTGGGCATGGACAGCATTGCTATGACCGACCACGGCAACATGTACGGCGCCGTGGAATTTTACGAGGAAGCGAAGAAGCAGGGCGTGCGTCCCATCATCGGCTGCGAGGTGTATCTGGCTACGCCGGACCGTTACAGCAAGGATGAGCGCAGCCACCGCTACCATTTGATTCTACTGGCGGAAAATAATACCGGCTACCAGAACCTGGTGCAGCTGGTGTCCCGGGGCTACCTGGAAGGTTTTTACCGCAAGCCCCGCATCGATAAGGAACTGCTGCGCCGCTACCACGAGGGCCTCATCTGTTTGAGCGCCTGCGTGTCCGGCGAGATCCCCGTGCATATTTTGCAGCGGGATGTGGCCGGAGCGGAAAAAGCTTTACAGGAATATCTGGACATCTTCGGCAAGGACAACTTTTTCCTGGAGATGCAGAACCATGACCTGCCGGAAGAGCAAACCGTCAACGCGGAACTGCGGCGACTGGCTAGAAAGTATGACCTGAAGCTGGTAGTGACCAACGATATCCACTACGTGCACCGGGAAGATGCGGCGGCCCAGGACGTGCTGCTGTGCATCCAGACCAATAAGACCGTGGACGACCCGGACCGCATGAAGTTTAGCAGCGCCGATTATTACTGCAAGAGCTACGAGGAGATGCTGGCCAAGTTTCCGGACGATGCGGAAGCCCTGGCCAATACCCACGCCATCGCGGAGCGCTGTCATGTAGATTTTACTTTCGGCAAGCTGCTCTTGCCGGAGTTTCCTATTCCCAAGGAATTTGCCAACGCGGACCTGTACCTGCGCAGTTTATGCGAGGCGGCTTTGCCGGAGCGCTATGCGGACGAGCTGGCGGAACATAAAGATGCGGCGTCCCGGGCGGCGTATCTGGGCCAGCTTAGGCAGCGGCTGGAATACGAGCTGGGCATCATCAAGACCATGGGTTACAGCAGCTACTTTTTGATCGTGCGGGACTTTATCAACTATTGCCGCAGTGTCAAGCTGCCGGTAGGGCCGGGACGTGGCAGCGCCGCCGGCAGTATCGTGGCCTTTTTGCTGCGCATCACCAATATCGATCCTTTAAAATACGACTTGCTGTTTGAACGTTTCCTCAATCCGGAACGCATCAGCATGCCGGATATTGATACGGATTTCTGTTACCGGCGCCGGGACGAGGTGATCCAGTACGTGATCCATAAATACGGGCTGGACCATGTGGCGCTCATTATTACCTTCGGCACCCTGCAGGCCCGGGCGGCCGTGCGGGACGTGGGCCGGGCTTTAGGCCTGCCCCTGCCGGTGGTGGACAAGGTAGCCAAGGCGGTGCCCCGGGAACTGGGCATCACCCTGGACAAGGCCCTGGCCAGCAGCAACGAGCTCAAACAGATTTACGACAGCGACCCCCAGGTACAGAAGCTCATCAACATTGCCCGGACCGTAGAAGGTCTGCCCCGGAACAGCGGCACCCATGCGGCCGGCGTCGTGATTGCGCCCAGGCCTCTGATCGACTATGTGCCTTTGCAGCTGGACCCGGATAAATCTACCTCCGGTCCGGCCATGATCACCACCCAGTACGATAAGGACAAGGTGGAACATCTGGGCCTCTTAAAGATGGACTTCCTGGGTCTGCGCACCCTGACGGTGCTGGACGATGCCTGCAAGTTTATCCAGGCTGATACCGGTACGGTGGTGGACCTGGACAACTTAAAAGTGAACGGCCATAAGATTCCCCTGGACGACCCGGCGGTGTACAAGATGCTCAGCGAGGGCGACACCCAGGGCGTGTTCCAGATGGAAAGCGCCGGCTTTACGAAATATTTGATGGACCTGGAGCCTACCAAGTTCACGGACCTGGTGGCCATGGTGGCCATGTACCGCCCCGGTCCCCTGGAATCCGGCATGGTGGAAGATTATATTGCCGGGAACCACGGCCACAAGACGGCGGAATCCCTCCATCCATTGATTGACCCCATCCTGGCGGAGACTAACGGCGTTATTCTCTATCAGGAACAGGTCATGCGGATCACTTCCGTGCTGGCCGGGTTCAGCCTGGGCGAAGCGGACGTGATGCGTAAGGCCATGGGCAAGAAGAAGATCGACGTGCTGGTGTCCATGAAGGAAAAATTTGTGGCCGGCGCGGCCAGGCTGCACCAGGTACCCCGGGAGCAGAGCGAGCATATCTTCGGCCTCCTGGAAAAGTTTGCCGGTTACGGCTTTAATAAATCCCACTCGGTGGCCTATGCCCTGGTGGCTTATGAGACGGCTTATTTGAAAGTGTACTGGCCGGCGGAATTTTTTGCGGCCTTCTTGAGCAGCGTGGCGGACGTGCAGGACAAGCTCAGCTGGTACATCAGCGTCTGCCGGGGGCGGGGACTCAAGGTGCTGCCGCCGGATATTAATGCCAGCAGCTACGACTTTGCCGTGGAAAACGGCGCTATCCGTTTTGGTTTGGGCGGCGTGAAGAGCGTAGGCAGCGATTCCATCGCGGCCATCCTGCAGGCCCGGAACAAGGACGGCAGGTTTAACAGCATCCTGGATTTTTGCAAACGGGTGGAAGCCCGCTGCCAGAACAAGCGGCTGCTGGAAAATTTAATCAACTGCGGCGCCATGGATTCCCTGGGCGCCCATCGTTCCCAACTGCTGGCGGTGTACGAGGACGCGTCCCAGATCGGGCAGCGTTACCAGAAGGATCATGCCTCGGGACAGATCGGCCTTTTCGAAGACGACTCTTTTGCCGAGGTGAACGATATTAAACTGCCGGACCTGGACGAGATGCCCCAGAGCCTGCAGCTGAAAAAGGAAAAGGAACTGCTGGGCTTCTATGTGTCCGGGCATCCCCTGGACAGTTACAAACAGGCCCTGGCTAAGTTCACGCCTCTCCATGCCCTGGAAGACGAGGAGAGCACGGTGCGGGACGGACAACTGGTCCAGGTGGCGGGCCTGATCAGCCAGCTGGATTTGCGGATTACAAAAAAAGGCGATTCCATGGCCATCCTGAACCTGGAAGATTTTACGGGCCACCTGAAAGTAGTGGTGTTCCCCAAGGCTTACCAGGACTGTGCGGCTTTTCTGAACCAGGACGGGGTGGTGGCGGTATCCGGACGGTTTAACCTGGATGAAAGCGGCAAGGACCCGGAGCGCAAGATTTTGGCGTCCCAGGTGGTGACGCTGACCCCGGCCGGACCGGAGCAGCCGCTGAGCTTTGCCCAGAACCGGCGGCCCTCCTACCGGGTACAGGAAGAAACGGCGGTCTACGGCGGACCGGCTCCCTTGGCGGCAGGGCGTACGGGCGGCGGTGAAGCGTATGCGGCTGCGGCCAGGAAAGACGCCATGCCGGCCGGCGGTGTACCTTTTACCGCGGGCAGCACGATCACGCCCAGTTCCGTGATCTACCTGCGCATTAAGGCGGAACTGGAAAACGAGGCTACCCAGCAAAAGCTGCTGGCCCTCTTTCAACGTTACCACGGCACCAACCTGGTCTTTTTAGACCTGCTGGGTTCCCGCAAACGCATCCGGGTGGCGCCCCAGTTTTATATTAAGGCGGCGGATCCGGGTTTGCAGCAGGCGGTGACGGATTTACTGGGGGCGGGGTCCCTGGTGGTACGCAGCGTATGATTTTTTAACCAGGAACGGCAGACAGGCACGGCCCGAGCGGCGGCATACCGGTACTGCCTCACGGCCCCGGTAAAGTTTGGCTCCGGTTATGGCTTGAAATACAGGGGCTAATAATGGTATAATAATATATCTATGAAAAGTTGGCATAGGATCGTCCTCCGCCAGGTCGCGGGAGGGCAGCAACTTAGGGGAGGATACAGATGAAGATTATCGTATGTTTGAAACAAGTGCCTGACACTGAGCAGGTGAAGATTAACCCGGAAACCAATACCCTGATGCGGGAAGGGGTAGACAATATCATGAACCCTTATGATGAGGAAGCTTTGGAAACAGCCCTCATCCTGAAAGATACCTGTGGCGCCACGGTTACCGTGATTTCCATGGGACCGGACCAGGCGAAGGATATGTTGAAGCAGGCCTTAGCCCTGGGCGCAGACGATGCCGTGCTTTTGAGCGACCGGGCCGTGGCCGGTTCCGACACCCTGGCTACCAGCGTGGCTTTAACGGGCCTGGTAAAGAGCCTGGGCGCCTATGATTTGATCCTGTGCGGCCGCCTGGCGGTGGATGGTTCCACAGCCCAGGTAGGTCCTGAACTGGCCGAGCATCTGGGTATTCCCCAGGTCACCGGCGCTTTGAAAGTTACGTTTGCGGACGGCAAGTTCGTCATCGAAAGAGAAAACGACAGCACCTCCCAGGTGGTAGAGGTAGCCGGCCCGGCGCTGGTCACCATGACCCGGGCGGAAAAAGAGCTGCGTTTTGCCAGCATCAAAGGTAAGATGAAGGCCCGCAAGGCCCAGATCCCGGTGAAGAGCGCCGCGGATTTAGGCATCGACCCCGCTACCGTAGGTCTGGGAGCTTCCCCGACGCAGGTACTGAAGATTTTTACGCCGGCGGTTCCTCATATTGAAAGCCAGATTATTCATGAGGAAGATCCGGACAAGGCCGTAGCAGAACTGATGGGAAAGTTAACCAGCACCAACGTGCTGAAACATTGAGGTGACGAGAATGGCAATTATAGTAGATAAGGCAAAATGTATCGGCTGTGAATCTTGCGTGGCGGTCTGCCCGGTAGGCGCCATGACCATGCAGGAGGGTAAGGCTCATGTGGATACGGAAAAATGTATTTTATGCGGGGCCTGCGTGAACGAATGCCCCGTAGGCGCAATTAGTAAGGAAGCTACGGCGAAGGCGGCAGTGACCAATACTGCCGGCACCGATGTCTGGGTGATGGCCGAGCTGGAAGATGGCAAGCTGGCCGGCGTGACCCTGGAATTAGTGGCCAAGGCGGCGGAATTAGCAGCCAAGGCCGGGGAAAAAAGCGCCGCTGTTTTAATGGCGGCTGCCGCAGATAAGCTGCCGGAAGAGTTGATCGCCGCCGGTGCGGACAAGGTGTATGTGCTCACCGGTCCGGAATTTGCGGAATATAATACGGATGTTTATACCAACGCCTTCTGTGAACTGGCGCAGGCCTACAAACCCAGCGCCGTACTGTTCGGCGCTTCCATTGACGGCCGGGACCTGGCTCCCAGGATCGCGGCCCGTCTGCATACGGGCTTGTGCGCAGACTGCACCGCCCTGGATATGGACAAGGACGGTCTGGCTTCCTGGACCCGTCCGGCTTTAGGCGGCAACATCATGGCTACCATCCTCTGCAAGGAGCACCGTCCCCAGATGGGCAGCGTGCGCCCCAAGACCTTTAAGGCTCAGCCGGCGGCAGCCGGTCATCAGGGCGAGGTCATTACCTTCGCGGTTAAGAACCAGGTGCCCCAGCGGGTAAAACTGGTCAAGAAGGAAGCGCTCAGCGGTTCCGGCACCATCAAGATTGAAGACGCTGAGGTTATCGTGGCCGGCGGCCGCGGTATGGGCAGCGCCGAAAACTTTAAGAAGCTGGAAGAACTGGCGGCTTTGTTTGAGAACAGCGCTGTGGCTGGTTCCCGTGCCGCCGTGGATGAAAAGTGGATCGGCCACGCCGGTCAGGTGGGCCAGTCCGGTAAGACGGTTACGCCCAAGCTGTATTTTGCCTGCGGCATTTCCGGCGCCCTCCAGCATTTGTCCGGCATGAAGGATGCCGATGTGATTATCGCCATCAACAAAGACCCCAACGCTCCTATCTTCCAGGTAGCCAGCTACGGTCTGGTAGGCGACGTGAACGTACTGCTCCCGAAACTGATTGAGCAGATTAAGGCTTTTAAACAGGCATAAGGCATAAGATGATGAAAAAGACAAAAATTATTTGTACCGTGGGTCCCAGTACGGACAGTGTGGAGCTTTTAACCCAGATGATCCAGGCCGGCATGGATATGGCCCGCTTTAACTTTTCCCACGGGGACCACGCCGGTCACAAGGCGCGCATCGCCCTGGTGCGGGAAGCAGCGGCCAAGGCCGGCAAGGCGGTGGCGCTGATCTGCGACACCAAAGGTCCGGAGATGCGGCTGGGCAATTTTAAGGCGCCCGTGACCCTGGTGGACGGAGCCCATTTCTGCCTGACCACGGACGAGATAGACGGTACGGCGGAGCGGGCCTCGGTGAACTACGCCGGCCTGCCGTCAGAACTGGCGCCGGGTAATGCGCTGCTCCTGGCAGACGGGATGCTTTCCCTGCGGGTGGATAAGATTGCCGGTAAAGAAATTTTTACCACCGTCACCCACGGCGGTCAGATCAGTTCCCGCAAGCGGGTAGCCTGCCCCGGTATCGAGCTCAAGCTGCCGTTTTTGTCGGAACAGGACGAAAGCGATTTGCTGTTCGCCATCGAGAACGACATGGATTTTATCGCCGCGTCTTTCGTACAGAACGCGGATAACGTGTTTGCCATCCGCAAACTGTTAGAGGAACACGGCTCCCATATCGGCATCATTTCCAAGGTGGAAAATAATGCCGGGGTACAGCATATTGACGACATCATCCGCGCCAGCGACGCGGTGATGGTGGCCAGAGGCGATTTAGGCGTGGAGATTCCCGCCCAGGTGGTGCCCCTGGTTCAGAAACGCATCATCCACGCCTGCAACAAGGCGGGGAAACCGGTAGTCACGGCGACCCAGATGCTGGAAAGTATGATTAACAGCTACCGCTGCACCCGGGCGGAAGCCAGTGATATTGCCAATTCTATTTTTGACGGCACGGATGTGATCATGCTGAGCGGCGAGACCGCCAGCGGTAAATATCCTTTAGAGGCGGTGCAAACCATGACCGCCATTGCCACCAGCACGGAGCAGGCCCTGGATTATACCAAGATTTTCCAGGAGAAAGGCCTGCAGGAACGGGCCAGCGGTACGGACGCCATCTGTCATGCGGCGGTGCAGATTTCTCAGGAGCTGGATGCGGACGCTATCGTCAGCATCACCCAGACCGGGCGCACGGCCAGGACCATGGCCAAGTATCGCAGTCCGGCGCCGGTCATCGCGGTGACGCGGGACCAGCACCAGCTGCGCCAGCTGCAACTCAACTGGGGCGTAACCCCAATTCTGGGGCCGTTCTCCGAGAACACGGATGAGATGATTGATCTGTCGATGAAAGCTGCGCAGCAGCAAGGGCTTGTGCAACAGGGCGACGTGGTGGTTGTCACCGCCGGTATTCCTGTGGGCAAACCCGGTAGTACGAATATGATTAAGGTGGTTAATTTGGGTAAAGCATTACTGCAGGGCACGGGCATCGGGCATCGTGCGGTCAGCGGCAAAGTCTGCGTCTGCCGGACGGCGGCTGATTACAGGGAAAAACTCAAGGCCGGGGATATCCTGGTCCTGGATGTACTGGCGGACGAAAACGTAAAATATGCGACCAAGGCCGGCGCTATCGTGGCCGAGGAAGGCGGCCTGACCTCTTCCACGGCGATTATCAGTATCAACTTCAGCATCCCGGCGTTAGTGGGCGTGCCCAAAGGGGCAGGCCAGCTGGCGGACGGCATGGAAGTTACGGTGGACCCGGATGCGGGCGTGGTCTATGAGGGTTTGCTGACCCTGAAATAATTGATAGGTAGTAGTTAGTTTTACCGGTGGACAGCAGACACCGGTAAATTTTTCCGGATGAAGGCAGGTGAAGACCTTGATGCTGGATGACGAAAATGTGCGGGTGGTGCAGGCCAAAGCTTTGCAAAAAGTGGCGGATGATGTGAAAGCGCTGACGAAACAAGCCGGGCAGGCGGGACTGACTCCTGCGGCCGGCGATGCTTTGATGCGCGGTTTTTTACAGGACGGCGCCGACTTGCTGGAGATGCAGACGGACGCCCTGATGACCAACGCGGTGAAGAATAAGATTAACCGCCTGACCGACCTCTGCCTGGATAATGTGCGGCAGCTGGCGGAAAAGGGGATTCACAGCGAAGGTTCCTGCGAAAAATTAAAGGACGCCTGTATTTATTTCCTGCGGCGCAAACGGGAACAGGATGCCTGCAAGATTGCCGAGATTTTTAAATACATGGCCTACAACCATAAGGAGCTGCGGGGCTTTATCTTAAAGCTGCTGGGCATGATCGGCTGCGTGGCCATGAAGAGCAAGCAGACCCAGCTGGCGCTCCAGTGCGTGGACGTCATCATGAGCAGCATGCACGACCTGCAGGCCGGGGACGAGGAAATCGAACATACGGCCCTGGATATGCTGCAGGAACTGGCAGCCATGGCAGGACGCATGCGGGACGAGGCGGCTTTTAACGCCGTGATCTCCAAGGTGGCGGTGCATTATGCCACGGAGAAGGTGGTCCTGGTGGGCCGCCGTCTGGAAGCTTTTTTACTGGATTTGATGTTTATCGCGGCGGACCGGCGTTATGTGAACAGCCTGCCCATGCTGCGCTGGATTTCTTTAAGGCTGGTACGCAATGCCAGCACCAGCCGGGAGGAGCAGAAAAAGTTCCTGCTGGAGTGGAGCGTGCTGGCAGCCCAGATGGCCAACCGCAACTGGTTTAATGAAACCAAGATCCTCCTGGACGGAATTTTTATCTTCCTGACCCGGGAGCAGGAGATGGAGCTGACCCGGACGGTGCTTACCAGTCTGGCAGGCCAGTTCCAGATGCACAGTCAGTGGGACGGTTTTGCCGGCTCCTTTAAGATTTACAAGGCCTGGCATAATTACCTGCTGGTAGTGCTGGACCGGGCCGTGCTGGGCAAGTACGCCGACGAGGAAGAGCGCCTGGACGACATCCGCTTTATCCTGCGCAACCAGCGGGACATGCTGGTCCTGACCGCCAGGCTTACCATGCAGGAGGAACAGGTCCTGTTCCACCAGTGGCTGCAGCTGTGGCTGGAAGAAAACAAGGGCAATCCCCGCCGCCAGAAACGGGTGCGCCGTTTCGTACAGCTGACGGCTCAGTTCTGGCACATGACCCAGCCTAAGAGCAGCAAGAAACAGTGGCCGCTCCTGCAGGATATCTTTGAACCTTCGGCTCTTTCCAAAAAATACTGGCACTATCTGACCCAGGTGGTTTAAAGTTTTACCGCTGCCGGATGCCGTTCCAGAAAGTTAGTAATTTTACCGCTGTGGGGCGCCGGGGCAGAAAATTAGTAGTTTTACCGCCGGGCGGCGCAAATAATTTGCATTCGCTACCCGGACATGATATAATAACAAAAATACATATGGTAGTACCTTTAAAACGGTCCTGTGAGACTGTAAGGTAGACTGGCTGAAACTTAAGCTTACGCCTTCTTGCACCTTGACGGGACAAGAAGGCTTTTTTATATGACTTAGGAGGTAGGAGCATGGCAAAAGCAAAAAATTCCCTGGGAGGCAGGGACATCCTCGACCTGGCAAGTTTAAGCGTGGAGGAGTACGAGCTGGTGTTAAACACCGCTGCGGAGATGAAACGCATCATGCAGAGGGACATTAAGAAAGTGCCCACCCTGCGGGGCAAATCCATCATCAATCTGTTTTACGAACCCAGTACCCGGACCCGGACTTCTTTCGAGCTGGCCGGCAAGTATCTGGGTGCCGATGTGGTCAACATCACTACCTCTAGTTCCAGCGTGGTCAAGGGCGAGTGCCTGCGGGATACCATCCTGACGGTGCAGTCCATGCGCTGCGACGCCATCGTCATGCGCCATCCGGTGGAAGGCGCAGCCGTGTATGCGGCCAAGGTGGCCAAACCCATCATCATCAATGCCGGCGACGGCGCCCATGCCCACCCGTCCCAGGGACTGCTGGACATGTTCACCCTGCGGGAAAGAGGTTTGCAGTTTAAGGGCGCCAAGATGGTCATCTTAGGCGACATCCTGTACAGCCGGGTGGCCCGCAGCAACATCACCGCCTGGAAGAAACTGGGCGCCGACGTGCATGTGGTCGGTCCCAAAACCTTACTGCCCTACGACATCGCGTCCCTGGGCGTGACGGTACACGATAACGTGGAAGAAGCCATCGAAGGCGCTCAGGTTATCGACGTGCTGCGTATCCAGCTGGAGCGCCAGAAGAGCGGCCTCTTCCCCTCGCCCCGGGAATACGCCCGGGTCTTCGGCCTGAGCAAGAAACGTCTGGCCCTGGCGGCTAAAGATTGTATCGTCATGCACCCGGGTCCCATGAACCGGGGCCTGGAAATTTCCTGGGATGTAGGCTACTGCGACCAGGCAGCCATCCGGGACGAGGTCCAGAACGGTGTGGCGGTGCGGATGGCCCTGATTTATTTAACCTTGACGGGAGGTAAACCAATTGAAACTCTTAATTAAGAACGGCCGGGTGGTAGATCCCAGCCAGAATTTAGATGCGGTTCAGGATGTGCTTCTGGAAAACGGCAAGGTTAAGGAAATAGCGAAAAAGATCACGGTGAAAGCCGACGAGGAAATTGATGCCACGGGTTTAGTGGTAGCGCCGGGTCTTATCGACCTGCATACCCATCTGCGGGAGCCGGGCCAGGAAGCCAAGGAAGATATTGAGCACGGCACCATGGCGGCTGCGGCCGGCGGCATTACCACCGTGGCCTGCATGCCTAACACCACCCCGGTCATCGACAACGCGGTGCTGGTTACCGGCGTCAAGGAACGGGCGGCAGCCAAAGGCTACGTGCATGTGGAAGTTATCGGCGCCATCACCAAGGGCGAAGCCGGCAAGGAACTGGCGGAGATGGGGGACATGGCAGCCAGCGGCGCCCTGGCCTTCTCCGATGACGGGCACTATGTACAGAGCTCCCGCATGTTTATTAATGCGGCCCGCTATGTGGGCGCCTTTAAGAAAATTTTAATCAGCCACTCCCTGGATCCGGAGCTGGCGGCGGACGGTTATATGCACGAAGGCGCGGTTTCGGCCCGCATCGGCGTACCCGGTATCCCCGCCGTGGCTGAAGATATTGCCGTGGCCCGGGACTGCCTGGTGGCAGAATATACCGGCGCCCATATCCATATTGCCCATGTGGCTTCCAAGGGAGCGGTGGACATCATCCGCCGGGCCAAGGCCCGCGGCGTCAACGTCACCGCCGAAGCTACGGTCCATCATCTGACCCTGACGGACGAAGCCTGCGCCACTTATGATACGGCTACCAGGGTTTCCCCGCCGCTCCGGAGCGCTGACCATGTGGCGGCTGTCCGGGAAGGTTTAAAAGACGGCACCCTGGACTTTATCGTCACGGACCACGCGCCCCATGCCGCCGAAGAAAAAGATGTGGAGTTCCGCAAGGCTCCGTGCGGGTTCTGCGGCTTAGAAACATCTTTAGGCGTCATCTTAACCGAACTTTATCAAAAAAAGCTCTTCACAATCAACGAGATTATTGCTAAAATGAGTTGTGAACCTGCGCATATTTTTGCATTAAAAAGTGGAAATTTAAAAGTCGGAGCTCCGGCTGATGTCACGATCATTGATTTAAATAAAGAGTGGACGGTGGACAAGAGCAAGTTCTACACCCTGAACAACGCCACTCCGTTTGAAGGCAAGCAGTGCAAAGGCAAGGCGGTAGCTACTATCGTTGCAGGTAAATTAGTCATGAGAGATGGTGTAGTATGCAAACGGTAAAGCAAGGCAAGTTAGTGTTAAAAGACGGCAGCGTCTACGAAGGACAGCTGTACGGTAACCGGAACGCGGTGGGCGAAGTGGTGTTCACCACGGGCATGAGCGGTTACCAGGAAACTTTGACCGACCCGTCCTACTGCGGACAGATCGTGGTCATGACCTACCCACTGGTAGGCAATTACGGGACTAATCCCTGTTTCAACCAGGGTGAAAAATGTTTTTACCAGGGCTATGTGGTCAGCGAGCTGTGCGATGCGCCCAGCAACTGGCGCTGCCAGGGTACACTCCAGGATTTCCTGGAACAGCAGCAGGTACCGGTGCTGGTAGGGGTAGATACCCGGGCCATCACCCGCAAGCTGCGCAACTACGGCGTGCTCCAGGGCGTCATCGTGCCGGCGGAGATGCCGGAGGCGGAAGTACAGAAGTTATTAGCGACACCGGATGTGCACGACCAGGTGCGTCAGGTGACCACGTCCAAGGTCTATACCCTGGGCGACGGCCCCCTGCATGTGGCGGTGCTGGACTTTGGCATCAAGCGCAACATTTTAAATTATCTTGTCAGCTTCGGCTGCCGCCTGACGGTTTTCCCGGCTTACACCAGCGCGGAAGAAGTACTGGCCTGTGCGCCGGACGGCATCTTCCTGAGCAACGGTCCCGGAGATCCTAAGGATTTAAAAGAAGTTATTGAGAATATTAAAAAGCTGCTGGGCAAGCGGCCCATCTTCGGCATCTGCCTGGGACACCAGCTGCTGGCTCTGGCCAACGGCTACGATACCTTTAAGATGAAGTTCGGTCACCGGGGTATCAACCACCCGGTCAGAGATATCGTGGAGCACAAGATCTGCATCAGCTCCCAGAACCACGGTTATGCCGTGGATGCCAAATCCCTGGACGCAGACGTGGAGATTACCAACGTGTCCCTGAACGACGGCACCATCGAAGGCCTGCGTTACCTGAAACATCCCACCTTCGCGGTGCAGTACCATCCGGAGGCAAGTCCCGGACCTGGAGGTCATGAATACTTATTCAAACGGTTTATCAAGATGATGGGAGGTAAAGCATAATGCCAAAGCTGGCGAACATTAAAAAAGTTTTGGTTATCGGTTCCGGCCCTATCATCATCGGTCAGGCGGCGGAGTTTGACTACGCCGGCACCCAGGCCTGCCGTTCTTTGAAAGAAGAGGGGCTGGAAGTAGTGCTGGTGAACAGCAATCCTGCCACCATCATGACGGACGTACATATCGCGGACCGGGTGTATGTGGAACCGGTTAACGTGGAGTTTTTGGAAAGCGTTATTCGTAAGGAACGTCCGGACGGACTCCTGGCTACCCTGGGCGGCCAGGTAGGCTTAAACCTGGCCATGGAACTGGACGAGCAGGGCATCCTCAGGGATTACAGGGTCCAGCTTTTAGGTACTCAGATTGAGACCATCAAGCGGGCCGAGGACCGGGAACTCTTTAAGGAAACCATGCTCAAGATTCACCAGCCCATCCCGGAAAGCGCCATCGTGGAAACCGTTGCGGCGGCCAAGGAATTTGCGGGCAAGGTGGGGTATCCCCTTATCGTGCGCCCAGCTTATACCCTGGGCGGCACCGGCGGCGGCATCGCCCATAACGATGACGAGCTGGATGATATCGTCAACAAAGGTTTAACTTACAGCCTCATCGGCCAGGCGCTTATCGAACGCAGCGTGGCCGGCTGGAAGGAAATTGAATACGAGGTGCTGCGGGATGCGGAAGATAACTGCATCACCGTCTGCAGCATGGAAAACCTGGATCCGGTGGGCATTCATACCGGCGACAGCGTGGTCGTAGCCCCGGCTCAGACTCTGAGCGATAAAGAGGTGCAGATGCTGCGCCAGGCTTCCATCGATATCGTACGGGAACTGGGCGTACGCGGCGGCTGTAACGTACAGCTGGCCCTGAACCCGGATTCCGATGAGTACATCGTCATCGAGGTTAATCCCCGTGTCAGCCGTTCTTCGGCCCTGGCTTCTAAGGCCACCGGTTATCCCATCGCCAAGGTGGCCAGCAAGATTGCCGTCGGCTATACCCTGGACGAGATCAAGAACGCCGTGACGCAAAAGACCACGGCCTGCTTCGAACCGACCCTGGATTACCTGGTCGTAAAATATCCCCGCTGGCCTTTTGACAAGTTTGTCACCGCGGACCGGACCCTGGGCACCCAGATGAAAGCCACCGGCGAAGTGATGGCTATTGAGCGCAACTTTGAAGCGGCGCTCTTAAAAGCGGTCCGCTGCCTGGAAATCGGCGTCACGCATCTGGAGATGAAGGCGTTTAAGAAGTTAAACCTGGAAGAACTGCTGACCATTATCCGCAAGCAGGACGATGAACGGCTCTTCGCCATCGCGGAATATTTCCGCAAAGGCGGCACCGTGGAGACCATCCATCAGGTGACCATGATTGACGAATGGTTCCTGGTGAAGATTGTCAAGATTGTGGAACTGGAACAGAAAATTAAGCAGGGACCTCTGGACACGGCTTTGCTGCGGCTGGCTAAACAGCGCGGCTTTGCCGATGTGACCATCGCCGCCCTGACCGGCAAGACCTGGCAGGAGATCAGGCAGCAGCGCAAGGCTGCCGGTATCATCCCCACCTACAAGATGGTTGACACCTGCGCCGCCGAGTTTGAAGCGGCTACGCCGTACTATTACTCCACCTACGCCCAGGAGGACGAGGTGCGGGTCACGGACAGGAAGAAAGTCTGCGTGCTGGGCAGCGGTCCTATCCGCATCGGCCAGGGCGTGGAATTCGATTACTGCTCCGTACACAGCGTGTGGGCCCTGAAAGAATTAGGCTACGAGACCATCATCATCAATAATAACCCGGAAACCGTCAGCACCGATTTTGATACGGCGGACCGTTTGTACTTCGAACCTCTTACCGTGGAAGACGTGCTCAACGTGCTGGATAAGGAAAAACCGGAAGGCGTCATCGTCCAGTTCGGCGGCCAGACCGCCATCAACCTGGCCGGGCCGCTGGAAAAAGCCGGGGTCAAGATCCTGGGTACCAGCGTGGACGGCATCGACCGGGCGGAAGACCGGGAACGCTTCGAAGAACTGCTGACCCAGTGCAATATTCCCCGTCCTAAGGGGGAGAGCGTCACCTGCACCGAGGATGCCTTTAAGGCGGCCAAAGATGTAGGTTACCCCGTCATGGTACGCCCCAGTTATGTGCTGGGCGGCCGGGCCATGGAGATTGTTTACAACGAAAGCGAATTAAAATACTATATGGATAACGCCGTGCAGGCTTCCAGCGACCATCCGGTCCTGGTGGACCATTATCTGATGGGCACCGAGGTGGAAGTGGACGCCATCTGCGACGGCAAAGAAGTCATGCTGCCGGGCATCATGGAGCATATTGAAAGAGCCGGCGTGCACAGCGGCGACTCTATTGCCGTGTATCCGCCCCGCAGCTTGAGCGAACATGTCATCAAGACCATCATCGACTACACGAACAAGATGGCCCTGGGCCTGAACGTGAAGGGCATCATCAATATGCAGTACATTGTCCGGGACGGCAATGTGTACGTGATCGAGGTTAATCCCCGGTCTTCCCGTACGGTGCCGTTCCTGAGCAAAGTTACTACCATCCCCATGGTGGACGTGGCGACCAAGTGCGCTATGGGCATCTCCATCCGGGAGCAGGGCTACAAACCGGGACTGGGTTATTTCCCGGATTACTACGCCTGCAAGGCGCCGGTGTTCAGCTTCAACAAGATGAGCAACGTGGATATTACCTTAGGGCCGGAGATGAAATCTACCGGCGAGGTAATGTGCGTGGATTATCAGTATTCACGCGCCCTCTATAAAGCTTGTATCGCCAGCGGCATCGATGTGCCTGATGAAGGTTCCATCCTCATCACCGTGGCGGACCAGGATAAGCCGGAAGCGGTGGAGATTGCCGCCGGCTTTAAGGAATTAGGTTACAACGTGGTGGCTACGGAAGGTACGGCCGCGTACCTGAAGGAACACGGCGTGGAAGTGCAGGTGGCGGTCAAGGTCAGCGAGAACACGCATCCCAATATCATCGACCATATTAAAGACGGCGATGTGGGCATGATCATCAACACCAGCAACCACGGCCGGGACGCCGAGCGCGACGGTTTCAAGATCCGCCGCTGCTCCGTGGAGCACGCCATTCCCTGCCTGACCAGCATGGATACGGCCCGGGAACTGCAGCGGGTCATGGCGGCTATGCGGCATCGCCGTATCGTCAGCATCGTGGCCTTACAGGACCTGTCCTGGGAAAGATAAACACAAGTGCCGGGCAGCCTGCCATGAGCAGGCTGGTCCGGCCTTTGAGTAAGTAAAGGAGCCAGTATGACCAAATTTTTATGTACGGCCAAGGTGGTAGGGCAGTATATGCTCAACGCCACCACCAAACAAATCGACCTCATCGTGCCGGAGATTGCCCGTACGGCGGTGCCGGGGCAGTTTGTCAACGTGCAGGTGAGCCGCCATACGGCGCCGCTGCTGCGTCGTCCTTTAGGCGTAGCGGCCGTGAACCGGGAGGACGGCACCATCTCCCTCATGTACCGCATTCTCGGCGAGGCGACCCGGATTCTGGCGGACGCCTGCAGCGGAGATACTTTAAGCGTGGTGGGACCTTTGGGCCACGGCTTTGACCTGACGGCTAAAAAACCGCTGCTGATTGGCGGCGGCTTAGGCCTGGCGCCGCTTTACTATCTGGCGGCCGCTTTGGCCAAACAAAAACCGGCGGTGCTCATGGGCGGTCGCATCGCGGACGATCTGTTCTGGCAGGATATTTACCAGGACTATTGTCCGGAACAATATCTGACCACGGACGACGGCAGCCTGGGTACCCAAGGTACCGTTATGGCGCTGCTGCCGGAGCTGCTGACGAAGGGTTATGACTGCGCCTATGTGTGCGGCCCCGTGCCCATGATGAAAGCGGTGGCGGCAGCGTGCGCGGCAGCCAAGGTGCCATGCCAGGTATCCCTGGAACGGTACATGGCCTGCGGTCTGGGCGCCTGCCTGAGCTGCTCCTGCGGCGGCGTAGGCAAACGCTTGAAAGTTTGTACGGACGGACCGGTCTTTTGGGCCCAGGAGGTGGCAGAATGGTAAAGGCAAGAAGCACGCACCGTTTGGCCGTGAACCTGGCCGGCCTTAAGCTGAAAACGCCGGTGACCACGGCTTCGGGAACTTTTGGTTTCGGCCTGGAATTTACGGATTTTCTGGACCTGCATAAGCTGGGCGCGGTGACGGTGAAGGGTACGACCCTGCTGCCCCGGGCCGGCAACAAAGGCCAGCGGGCGGTGGAAACTCCTTCCGGCATGCTGAACTGCGTGGGTCTGGAGAATCCCGGCGTGGAGTATTTTTTACAGGAAACTTTGCCCAAGCTGGCAAAATATAAAGTACCGGTGATTGTGAACATTGCCGGTGCCAGCCCCGAGGAATACGGGGAACTGGCAGGCAAGCTGGACGTGCCCGGCGTGGCGGCGGTGGAGATTAATATTTCCTGCCCCAACGTCAAGGAAGGCGGCATCGCTTTCGGCACCAATCCCCGGGCAGCGGCGGCGGTGGTGCGCCAGGTGAAGGACCATACCTCCAAGGTGGTCATCACCAAGCTCTCGCCTAACGTGACCAGCATCACGGAACTGGCCCTGGCCGTAGAAGCGGCCGGCACCGATGTGATTTCCCTGATTAATACCCTTATCGGCATGAAGATTGATATCGAGCATCAGCGCCCCCTGCTGGGGAACATCACCGGCGGCTTGTCCGGTCCGGCGGTGCGTCCGGTAGCGGTGCGCATGTGCTACGAGGTGGCGCAGCAGGTGAAGGTGCCCCTGATCGGTATGGGCGGCATCATGAACGCGGCGGACGCCCTGGAATTTTTCCTGGCCGGCGCTAATGCCGTGGCCGTAGGTACCGGGAACTTTGTGGACCCTACTTTGGCCGTCAGCATTTGCGACGGGATCCTGGAGTATATGGACCGGCATAAGGTGCAGCAGGTACAGGACCTGGTAGGTTTGGCCCTGCCCGGCGGCAAGCGCCGCTAAGACCGGCGCTGCAGGCAGGATAAGTTAGGTAACCGGTGCGTGCTGGCGTGGGTGCAGGTACGCAGATGTTGTAAAGAAAGGTTGTGCAAGATGCAGGCAGATGACCGTTTGATCGTGGCCCTGGATTTCCCAACGGGGGAACAGGCAAAAGCCCTGGTGCGGGAACTGGGCCCGGCGGTAAGTTATTATAAGGTGGGCATGGAACTGTATTATGCCGCCGGTAACGAGATCATTAAATTTTTAAAGGACCAGGGGAAGCAGGTCTTCCTGGATCTGAAGCTGCAGGATATTCCCAACACGGTAGCGGGGGCGTTAAAAGTTTTAACGGCCCTGGGCGTGGATATCATCAACGTCCACGCGGTGGGAGGACCGAAGATGCTGCAGGCGGCCAAGGTGGCCGTGACGGAACAGGCGGCGGCTTTAAAGATACCGGCGCCCAAGTTGATTGCCGTAACCATCCTGACCAGCATGGATGCGGCGCAGTTTGCAGCTTTGAATTATAAGGATACCATCCCGGAGCAGGTGCTGTCCCTGGCTAAGTTAGCTAAAGAATGCGGCCTGGACGGGGTAGTGGCTTCGCCCTTGGAGGCGGCGGCTATCCGCCAGGCCTGCGGCCCGGATTTTCTCATCGTGACTCCGGGAGTCAGACCAGCCGGCGCCGCGCAGGGTGACCAGAGCCGGGTAGCTACGCCGGCCGGCGCTCTCAAAAATGGCGCCAGCCACCTGGTGGTAGGGCGTCCCATTACCCAGGCTGCTGATAAAAAAGCGGCGGCAGCAGCCATCGTGGCGGAAATTAGTAACGTAAAATAAAAAGGCGAGGTGCACCATGTTAAGCGAACAAGATGTGATGAAGATGTTAGAAGAAACCCAGGCCGTGCTGCACGGACATTTTTTACTGACCAGCGGGCTGCACAGCCCCATGTACGTGGAAAAGTTCAACGTGCTGCAGCACCCCAAGTATACGGAAAAGTTATGCCAGGAGATTGCCCGCCGTTATGCGGACGCCAACATTGAGTTAGTGGTCGGCCCCACCACCGGCGGGATCCTGCTGGCTCACGAAACCGGCAAGGCTTTAAATACCCGGGCCATCTTTACGGAACGGGAAAACGGCAAGATGACCCTGAAACGCGGCTTCCAGATTCCGGCAGGGACCAGGGTGCTGGTGGTGGAAGATATCGTTACCACCGGCGGCAGCGTCAAGGAAGTCATGGATGTGGTGCGGGAGCACGGCGGCCAGGTGATCGGCGTGGGCCTGCTGGTAGACCGCAGCGGCGGCAAGGTGGATTTTGGCGTGCGCACGGAAGCGCTGCTGCACCTGAACGTGCCCACTTATAAAGCGGCGGACTGCCCGCTCTGCAAAGAAGGCAAACCCTTGACCAAGCGGGGCAGCACCGGCAAAAATAATCCGGTGAAAAAATAAAAATAACCTGAAGCAATTTTTAGCTACAAAATTTGCTTCAGGTTTTATTATGTCCTGACTAAGTTTATTTTTCCATGGTCACAGCGATATTATGCGCCAGTTGCCCCACTTGTGCTTCCTGCTCCGGGGTCAGGGCAGACTTGATGGTGATCTGGGGTTCAATCCAGATGATATTTTTGAGAGCACCCAGCTGTGCCCGGATAAGCTTGCCGGCCACCGGGGCCCAGCTGCCGTTTTCCAGCACCGCCACCTTGCGGTTCTGCAGGTTGTGGGTGGACAGGTCATGGACCAGGGTCTGCATGGTATCAAAGATGCCGTTATTATAAGTGGCGCTGGCCAGCACAATGTGGCTGCAGCGGAACGCTTCGGCTACCAGGTAGGACGGATGGGTGGTGGACACGTCGTAGGCGGCGATGTCTTTAACGCCGGCGGAAGCCAGTTTAGCGGCCAGCAGTTCCGCCGCCTGTTCCGTGTGGCCGTAGATGCTGCCGTAGGCGATGAGCACCGCCTGGTCTTCCGGCATGTAGCCGGCCCAGCGCTGGTATTTTTCGAGAAGCCAGCCTAAATCCTGACGCCAGATAGGACCGTGCAGGGGACAGAGCAGCTTAATGTCCAGGCCGGCGGCTTTCTTGAGCAACGCCAGCACCTGGGGACCGTACTTGCCCACGATGTTGGCATAGTAACGCCGGTACTCCGGAAGCCAGGCGCCCTTGTAGTCATAGGCGTCGGCAAAGAGGTTGCCGCTTAAGGCGCCAAAGGTGCCGAAGGCGTCGGCGCTGAATAAAACCTTGTCCGCGGCGTCGTAGGTTACCATGACCTCGGGCCAGTGGACCATGGGCGCCATGTAGAAAGTAAAGGTATGGCGACCGGTGGTGAGGGTGGCCTTTTCCGCCACGGTCTGGATGCGGCCCGCAAAAGCGGAACCGAAGAACTGGGTCAGGAAACGGGCGCCCTGCAGGGAGGCGATGACCTTGGTCTCGGGATGACGGCGCAACAGTTCCGCCACCGTGGCGCTATGGTCCGGCTCCACATGCTGGATGACCACGTAGGCCAGAGGCTGGCCTGCCAGGGTAGCTTCCAGGCTGCTGAAGAACTGGTCCGCCACCGCTTTATCCACGCAGTCAAAGAGGATGGTCTGCTCATCCTTGACCAGATAGGTATTATAGGCTACGCCGCTGGTGAGCGGGTAGACATTTTCAAACAGGGCCAGGCGTCTGTCGCTGGCGCCCAGGTAATAGAGATCGGAAGTGATTTGTCTGCCAGAATTCATGATGACCGCTCCTTAGACAAAAGCGCCCGGGACCAGGTTGTCCCGGCACCGGACGCTTGCTGTACTTACATCTTGGAAAAGTTCGTCTTGTCTACGCCGCACAGGGGGCAAACCCAGCTTTCCGGTAATTTCTCAAAGGGAGTGCCGGCAGGAATATTAGCTTCCGGGCAGCCTACTTCAGGATCATACACATAACCGCACACGTTGCATACATATTTTTCCATGATTCAACCTCTTTCTCGTTAGACTAAATTTATTTTCCGGCTGACAAGTGTCTTTGTCTTTCCCGGAATGGTTATTTAGATTATACCATAAAGTTGCCAAATGATATAGCAAAAAATTGTTAAGGCAGGTGGCAAAAATTACCAAAGAAGGTAGCAACTTCTTGGGAAAAGTTGTACAATAGAAAAAATACCGTACCGGCCCGGACAGAAGTGCGGGCGGGAAAACGGCGGCGGCCGGAATTATGGCCGCAGTTAACTTTAAAGGAGATGTTCTGGTAATGGCACCAAAGGCAGAAACGCAAAATCTTTCCCTGCTCTGCGATTTTTACGAGCTGACCATGGGAAACGGCTATTTTAAAAATGGCTTTTACAAGAAACAGACTTATTTTGATGTCTTTTTCCGCACCGTGCCCGACCAGGGTGGCTACGCCATCGCTTCCGGTCTCCACGATATCATCGCCTACGTGCAGAACCTGCATTTTGAGGCTAAGGATATCGAGTTCTTGCGGAGCAAGGGTATTTTTGACGAAGGCTTTTTAAAATATCTGCGGCAGTTTAAATTTACCGGGGATATTTACGCCGTGCCGGAAGGCACGCCCGTGTTCCCCTACGAACCCATCCTGACCGTGCGGGCGCCGGCGGCGGAAGCCCAGCTCATGGAAACTTTCCTGCTGCTGGCGATTAACCACCAGTCCCTGATTGCCACCAAGGCCAACCGTATCGTGCGGGCCGCGGAAGGCAGGGCGGTGATGGAGTTCGGTTCCCGCCGGGCCCAGGGTATCGCCGGGGCGGTTATCGGCGCCCGGGCGGCTTATATCGGCGGCGTCAAGGCCACGGCCTGCACCCTGACCGACGAGCTGTACGGCGTACCGGCCGCCGGCACCATGGCCCATTCCTGGGTGCAGATGTTCCCCACGGAACTGGAAGCGTTTAAGACTTACTGTCAGCTGTATCCTCATAACGCGGTGCTGCTGGTGGATACCTATAACACTTTAAAGAGCGGCGTGCCCAACGCCATCAGGGCTTTTAAAGAGACCCTGCTGCCTATGGGCGTGAAGGAATGCGGCATCCGTCTGGACAGCGGCGACTTAGCCTACCTGACCAAGAAGGCCCGGGTGATGTTAGACGAGGCGGGGCTGCCGGACTGCAAGATCGTGGTCTCCAACTCCCTGGACGAATACCTGATCCGGGACCTGCTGCTGCAAAAGGCTCAGATTAATTCCTTCGGCGTAGGCGAGCGCCTGATCACCTCCATGAGTTCCCCGGTCTTCGGCGGCGTCTATAAGCTGGCGGCGGTGGAAGACGAGACGGGCAGGATTATTCCCAAGATTAAGATTAGCGAGAACACGGCCAAGATTACCAACCCCGGTTTTAAGAAAGTATACCGCTTCTACGATAAGAAGACGGGCAAGGCCACCGCGGACGAGATCTGCCTCCACGACGAGGCGGTGGCGGAGAATGCGTCCCATACCATCTTTGACCCGGAAGATACCTGGAAGCAGCGCACCCTTACCAACTTTACGGTGCGGGAACTGCTGGTGCCAGTCTTCAAACAGGGCGACCTGGTTTATAAGGAACCGGCCCTGCAGGAAATCCAAACCTACTGCCAGCAGGAGATAGAAACACTCTGGGACGAGGTAAAACGTTTCGAGAATCCGCATATCTACAACGTGGATCTGTCCAAGAAACTCTGGAACTTGAAACGGGAACTGTTAGCCAAAGGCGGCCAGGCCTAAAAAATAAAGCCGCGGCAAGGTGCAGCAACACTGAGCCGGAACGCGGCCGGACTTCTGGTACGGAAAAAGTGAGAATTTATCCCCGGACGGGACAGTGAAAAAACTGTCAGGTCCGGGGATATTTTTCGTGTGGGAAAGGCCGCTTTGTGCTATAATTTAAGTAAGATTAATAATAAGTATAAGATTAATAATAAGAGAAGATCGTGCCCGTGAGGAGGGGATACTATGAGAAAGACCGAATGCCTGGCGATGATCCTGGCAGGAGGCAAAGGCAGCCGGCTGGGCGTGTTGACCAAGAACCTGGCTAAACCCGGCGTGCTCTTTGGCGGTAAATACCGGATCATTGATTTTACCCTCAGTAACTGTCGCCATTCCGGCATTAACACTGTCGGCATCCTGACCCAGTATCAGCCCCTGGAACTGAACTGGTACATCGGCAACGGCAGCTCCTGGGACCTGGATTCTATCAGCGGGGGTACTTTTGTGCTGCCGCCTTATATGAGCGACGACGCCGAATCCCAGTGGTACCAGGGGACGGCAGATGCCATCTACCAGAACCTGAACTTCATTGATATGATCGACCCGGAGTATGTGCTGGTCCTCTCCGGCGACCATATTTATTCCATGAACTACGCCAAGATGCTGGCCTTCCATATCAAGCACCATGCGGCTGCCACCGTAGGCACGCTGCGGGTACCCTGGAACGAGGCTTCCCGTTTCGGTATCATGAAGACCGACGGGAACATGCGTATCCAGCAGTTTGAGGAGAAACCGGAAAATCCCAAGAGCAACCTGGCCTCCATGGGCATCTATATTTTCAATAAAGGCATCTTGAAAAAGTTCCTCAAGGCCGACGCCAAGGATAAGGCTTCGGAGCATGACTTTGGCAAGAACGTGATCCCGGCGCTGCTGGAAGCCAAAGAATCCGTGTACGCCTATCCCTTTGAAGGGTACTGGAAAGACGTGGGCACCATTGAAAGCCTGTGGCAGGCCAACATGGACCTCCTGGCGGACGAACCGGCCCTGAGCCTGAACGATAAACACTGGCGCGTGTACAGCGGTAACCAGGTGTTGCCGCCCCATTACCTGGGACCGGACAGCAGCGTGAAGAGCTCCCTGATCGCGGAAGGCTCCCAGATCCTGGGCAGCGTCAACCATTCCGTGATCTTCTATAACGTGACCATTGCCGCCGGTGCCAAGGTCAGCGACGCGGTGATCATGCCGGGAACGGTGATTGAGTCCGGCGCCCGGGTGGAAAAAGCCATCGTGGGCGAGCGGTGCCATATTTACGCCGGCACCAAGATTGCCAATGCGGACGGCAGCGTGGCGGTACTGGGCAACGATGCGGAAGCATACCCGGTCAGCGCGGCCAACGAACCCCAGGCGGATAAGGGAGGCGCAGGCAAATGAAAGATACCATCGGCCTGATTAACATGCAGGTGGATAACCCCCTGAAAGAATTAAACGAAGACCGGCCCTTAGCGGCCATGCCTTTTGCCGGCAAGTACCGGTTGATGGACTTTGTGCTCTCCGGCATGGTGAACGCCGGCATCGAGACCGTAGGTCTGCTGTTGCCGAAACATGCCCGCCCGGTGCTGGACCATGTGCGCAGCGGCAAGGAATGGAACCTGGCCCATAAGGACGACGGCCTGTTCTACCTGCCTATGGAAGTGGACGAGATTGCCCAGCCGGTGACCGGCGACATCGGCGCCTACTACCGGAACCTGCGGTTTGCGGAAGTGGGCTCCAAGCGCTACTTGGTGCTGAGCTACTGCCGTACCCTGCATAATATTGATTATGACCGGGTGCTGCATTCTCACCGGCAGCATAACGCGGATGTGACCCTGGTCTATAAAAAGCTGCCCGAAGCCAGACCCGGCAAGGCTTATGTGGTGAACGTGGCGGCGGACGGACGCATCACCGGCATCGCGGAAAAAGACAAGGTGGCGGCCGGGGAAAATTTGTTCATGGAAGCGCTGCTCATCGACTGCAATATCTTTACCAACGCGGTGCGGCAGGCTTACGCCCAGGGCAAGCAGAATTTCTTTACCGAGGTCATCGGGGCGGAACTGAAACGCCTGCGGGTCTTCGGCTACGGTTATTCCAGTTACGCGGCCCGCATCACCAGCATCCCGGACTACTACAAGGCCAGCCTGGACCTGCTGAACCTGGATAATCTGCGCACGGTGTTTAAACCGGGCCTGCATATCCGGACCAAGATTAAGGATGAGGCGCCGGCCAAGTACATGGAAGAAGCCCTGGCCCGGAACTGTATCATCGCCAACGGCTGCGTCATCGAGGGTCAGGTGGAGAACAGCATCCTCTTCCGGAACGTGCGGGTGGGTAAGAACGCCTGCGTCAAGAACAGCGTCATCATGCAGCGGGCCGTCATCGGCGAAGACGCCCAGGTGGACTGCGTCATCTGCGATAAGAACGTGCTCATTCAGCCGGAGGCGGTCCTGCAGGGCACTAAGGATAAACCGCTCTGCATCGCCAAATACGGCGACAAATAACAGTGTCAACGTCCTGCCTGCGGCCCCAGGGGCTGCGGGCAGGCCAAATTTAAGGAGGATATGCCCGTGCGAAGCTGGAAAGATAAGTCGGAATTTAAGAGAATGTTTACCCATAAGGCGCATACCCTCTGGGAGAAAAGTCTGCGTGACTTAACGAAGAACGAGGTGTACCAGACCCTGGCCTACATGGTGCGGGACCTGGTCAGCGAGGACTGGATCCATACCAACGATGTGTATGAACAGGAAAAACCCCGTCAGGTCTATTATTTTTCTATTGAGTTTTTACTGGGGCGCCTGCTCCAGTCCAACTTGGTCAGCTGCGATATGGAAGGCATCTGCCGGGAAGGTTTGCAGGAATTAGGCTGGAACCTGGACGACATCATCCCGGAAGAGGCGGATGCCGGTCTGGGCAACGGCGGTCTGGGACGTCTGGCGGCCTGCTTTATCGATTCCCTGGCGGCTTTGAAGCTGCCGGGCCACGGCTGCAGCATCCGCTATCAGTACGGCCTTTTTGACCAGAAAATCGTGGACGGCCAGCAGGTGGAGCTGCCGGATGTGTGGCTGCGCAAAGGTTTCCCCTGGGAGGTGCAGCGCCTGGACAAGGCGGTGAACGTACGCTTTGGCGGCGACGCCTACATGGAAGCCCAGCCGGACGGCAGCCTGAAATGCCAGCATAAGAATTATATGAACGTGCGGGCGGTGCCCTACGACGTGCCCATCCTGGGCTACCGGAACAACACGGTGAACACCCTGCGCCTGTGGAAGGCGGAATATACCCGGGAGGATATTTCCCGCCAGCTGCAGTTTGGCGACGTGCGTCATGCCATGCGCTACAAGGATTCCATCCAGATGATCTCCCGGTACCTGTACCCGGAGGACAGCACCTGGGAAGGACGCAAGCTGCGCCTGATGCAGGAATATTTCTTCGTCAGCGCCGGCGTCCAGAGCATCGTCAAGTACTACAAGAAAAAATACGGCGATATCCGTCAGTTCGACCAGTTTATCGCCATGCATATCAATGATACCCATCCGGCCCTCATCATCCCGGAACTGATGCGTATCCTCCTGGACGAGGAAGGACTCAGCTGGGAGGAGGCCTGGAAGATTACGGTGAACTCCGTGGCCTACACCAACCATACGGTGATGCCGGAAGCCATGGAACGCTGGCCCATCCCCATGTTTAAGGAACTGCTGCCCCGCATCTACCTGGTGGTGGAGGAAATTCACAACCAGTGGCAGAAACGGGTGCGGGAACTGTTTTCCGGGGACGAGAACAAGCAGAGACAGGCAGCCATCCTCTGGGGCAGCGAAGTCCACATGGCGCACCTGGCCGTGGTGGGCAGCCACAGCGTGAACGGCGTGGCGGCTATTCACAGCCAGATTTTGAAGGACAGCGCCCTGCATACTTTATACCAGTGTTTCCCGGACCGTTTTAACAACAAGACCAACGGCATCAGCCACAGACGCTGGCTGATCCAGTCCAACCCGGAACTGGCGGCGCTCATTGACAGCGCCATCGGCGACGGCTGGCGCCTGCATCCGGATAAGCTGATTGACCTGGCGCCTTTTGCCGAGGACGCGGAATTCCGGCATAAGTTCTGGCAGGTGAAGCAGCAGCGCAAACAGATTTTGGCGGCGCATATCCTGAAGACCTGGGACGAGCAGGTGGATCCCGGTTTCATGTTCGATATCCAGGTGAAACGTTTCCACATGTACAAACGGCAGCTGCTGAACATCCTGCATGTGATGTACCTGTTCGGGGAACTGAAGAAGAATCCCCAGCTGGACGTGGTGCCCCGGGTGTATATGTTCGGCGGCAAGGCGGCGGCAGGTTACGGCGAAGCCAAGATGACCATCAAGCTGGTGAACACCGTGGCGCAGATGGTGAATAATGACCCGGAAGTGAATAAGAAGCTGCGGGTGCTTTTCCTGGAAAACTACAACGTCTCCCTGGGACAATTACTCTTCCCGGCGGCGGACGTGAGCGAGCAGATTTCTACGGCCGGCAAGGAAGCCAGCGGCACCAGCAACATGAAGTTCATGCTGAACGGCGCCCTGACCCTGGGCACCCTGGACGGGGCCAACGTGGAGATCCGCCAGGCGGTAGGACCGGAGAACTGCGAGATCTTCGGCCTGACGGCGGACCAGGTCATGGATTATTACAAGCACGGCGGCTATTCTTCCTGGGAACTGTACCGTACAGACCCGGTGATCAAGCGGCTGATGGACTGGCTGATCACGAACGGGCGGGAAGATTTCCGGGCTTTGTATGATGATTTATTGAACCGGAACGACGAATATTTTGTGCTGCGGGATTTTGCCGCCTACTGCCAGGCGCAGGACCTGGTGGATAAACGGTACCGGGACCGGGAGAGCTGGCTGAGGACCATGGTGCTGAACATCGCCCATGCCGGTATTTTCTCCAGCGACCGGACCATCGGGGAATATGCCCGGGACATCTGGCATCTGCAGCCGGTGGAGGTTTAAAGAGCGGGGCGGAGCGGCAGCTTACAGGCTGCGGACGCCCGGCAGGAACAGTACACAGAGGAGGTAACTATGCAAGCTGGTAAGCTGGATGCGTATAGTACCTATCTTTATCATCAAGGGAATAACAGCCACAGCTACACGCTTTTTGGCGCCCGCCTGGTAAACCGGGACGGCGTCAGCGGCGTGCGTTTCGTGGTGTGGGCGCCTCATGCCCAAAAGGTCAGCGTGGTAGGCGATTTTAACAGCTGGCGGGCGGAGCTTAATCCTTTAAGCCGCAGCCAGTTCGGCAACGGCATCTGGGAAACTTTCGTGCCGGGCCTGCAGCCGGGCGCTACCTACAAATACGCGGTGACGGCGGCGGACGGACGCCAGCTCTTAAAGAGCGATCCTTACGCCCTTACGGCGGAGGTGCGTCCCGCTACGGCTTCCAAGGTGGCGGCTTTAGATTATGCCTGGGGCGACGCGGACTGGCAGAAGAGCCGGGCGGATTATGATTCCTATCACAGCCCCATGCTGATTTACGAGGTGCATGCGGGCACCTGGAAACGGGGCGAGGGCGGCCGCTTTTTAACCTACCGTGAACTGGCGGACCAGCTGGTGCCTTATCTGCTGGCCCAGCACTACACCCATGTGGAATTTTTGCCTTTGTGCGAATATCCTTTCGACGGTTCCTGGGGCTACCAGGCCACCGGCTATTTTGCCGTGACCAGCCGCTACGGGACGCCGCAGGATTTCATGTATCTGGTGGATAAGTGCCACCAGCACGGTCTGGGCGTACTCTTAGACTGGGTGCCCGGCCACTACTGCAAGGACGCTCACGGCCTGCGCTATTTTGACGGCGAGCCTGCCTACGAATCCGGCAATCCCATCCTGGCGGAAAACAAGGAATGGGACACCATGAACTTTGATTACGGCCGGCCCGAGGTGCAGAGTTTTTTGCTGTCCAGCGCCATGTTCTGGCTGACGGAATACCATCTGGACGGGCTGCGCATCGATGCGGTGGCCAACATGCTCTACCTGGATTACGGCAAGAAGGCGGGGGAGTGGCAGGCCAATAAGTTTGGCGGCCGGGAAAACCTGGAAGCCATCGCTTTCTTAAAAAAATTAAATCAGGCGCTCTTCGCCGAACATCCACAGGCCCTGGTGGTAGCGGAAGAATCAACGGCCTGGCCGCTGGTTACCAAACCGGTGGATGTAGGCGGCCTGGGCTTTAACTACAAATGGAACATGGGCTGGATGAACGACATGCTCAAGTACATGTCCCTGGACCCGGTGTACCGGGGCAGCAACCACAACCTGGTCACCTTCTCCTTCTACTACGCCTTCAGCGAAAACTTTATCCTGCCGCTGTCCCACGACGAGGTGGTCCACGGCAAACATTCGCTCCTGGACAAGATGCCCGGGGACTACTGGCAGAAATTTGCCAACCTGCGGGCCTTTTACGGGTACTGGCTGGCCCATCCGGGCAAGAAGCTGCTCTTCATGGGCGGCGACTTCGGCCAGTTCATCGAATGGAAGGACGACGACAGCCTGGACTGGCATTTACTGAACTATCCCCAGCACGCGGCCCTGCATCTGTACATGCGGGAGCTGGCGGCATTTTACGGCAGCCACAAGGAGTTCTGGCAGGTGGACGACGACTGGCAGGGCTTTGCCTGGATCTGCTGCGACGATTATCAGAACAGCGTTCTGGCCTTTATCCGGCAGGGCGAGACCGCGGCGGACCAGACCCTGGTGCTGTGCAACTTTACCCCGGTGGTGCGGGAACAGTACCGGATCGGGGCGCCGGCTGCGGGCATTTACGAGGAAGTTTTTAACAGCGATGCGAAAAAATACGGCGGCTCCGGCGTGACCTGCGGCGACAAGCTGGTCACGGAACCGGTGCCCTGGCACGGACGGGAGCAGTCCCTGGTAGTGACCTTACCGCCACTGGCCACGGTGTACCTGCGCCTGAGAAAGGAGACCAGTCATGCTTAAAGTTTTATTTGTAGCTTCGGAAGCGGCGCCTTTCATCAAGACCGGCGGTCTGGCCGATGTGGCGGGGGCTCTGCCCCGGGCGCTGCTGGCCAAAGGTATCGACGCCCGGGTGATCATCCCCAAATACGGCGCCATCAAGGCCGGGTTCCAGCACGAGATGCAGACCCAGTGGACCAGTACCCTGAACCTGTCCTGGCGGAAGCAGTACTGCGGCATCTTGAAGCTGACGGTCAGCAAATTGACCACGTATTTCGTGGATAACGAATTTTATTTTAAACGCAACAAACTGTACGGTTACGGCGACGACGCAGAACGGTTTGCCTTTTTCAGCCGGGCGGTGCTGGCGGCGCTGCCCCATCTGGATTTTCAGCCGGACATCATCCACTGCAACGACTGGCACACCGGCATGGTAGGGGTCTACCTGCGGGAAGAGTTTGCCCGGGATCCTTTTTATAAGAATATGAAATTAGTCTTCACCATCCATAACCTGAAGTATCAGGGTGTCTTTGGCCGGGAGATCACCGGCGATGTGCTGGGACTGCCGGACAGCCTCTTTACTTCCGGCAAGATTGAGGCCGGCGGCTGCGTGAACTTTTTAAAATCCGGCCTGGTGTACGCGGATGCTATCACCACCGTGAGCCGCACCTATGCCAAGGAAATTACCTATCCCTATTTCGGGGAAAAGCTGGACGGCTATCTGCGCAGCTGCGGCGGCAAACTCCAGGGTATCCTGAACGGCCTGGACGAGGACGAATACAATCCGGCCACGGACGCCCAGCTGGCGGCCAAGTTTGATGCGGCCAGCGTTCAGGCGAAGAAACCCGTGAACAAGGAAGCGCTGCAAAAGCGGCTGGGCCTGCCGGTGAACCGGAAGCTGCCCCTCTTGGTCATGGTCACCCGGATGGTGGAAAGTAAAGGTTTGGATCTGGTGCTGCGCATCCTGGAGGAACTGCTCCAGACGGACGTGCAGTTTGCGGTGCTGGGTACGGGGGATGCTGTTTACGAGCAGGCCCTGGCGGCAATGGCCCGGCGCTATCCGTCCAAGCTGGCCCTGGTCAGCGCCTTTGACGAAGGTCTCTCCCGCCTGTTCTATGCCGGCGCGGATATCTTTGTGATGCCTTCCCGCTTTGAGCCCTGCGGCTTAAGCCAGCTCATCGCCATGCGTTACGGCACCATCCCGGTGGTGCGGGAAACCGGCGGCCTTAAGGACAGCGTGCAGCCGTTTAACAAATCCACGGGCAGGGGCAACGGGCTGCGCTTTAGCAATTTTAACGCCCACGAGCTGCTCTTTACCCTGCAAAAAGCCCTGGCCCTGTATGCAGATGCGCCGGTGTGGGAGAAACTGGTCCACAACGCCATCACCAGCCGCAACGGCTGGAACAAGTCGGCCAGCGCGTATGCGGATCTGTACCACAGTCTGGCGCCGCAGCCCGACCATCGCCATCACCGTAAGGTAAAGTGACGGGTAGTGGCGCAAGCTAAGCTAACAATAAAGCCGGCGGCGGCAGCCGTCCGGTTGACAAAGAAAGGTCCTGACCTATGAGTATCAAGCTGTTTCACGATTCCCACGCCGCATGTTATAGAAGTCCTTTCGGGGCTGTGCCTACGGGCAGCAGCCTGACTCTGGCTGTGCGGGTGCAGGAGGCGGGACCGGAACAGGTCAAGGTCTTTACCCGCCTGTGGCAGGACGGACAGGGCGAAAAGCTGGTGCCCATGCAGCCGTCGGCTGAGGATGCGGAACTGTATACGGCAACTTGGCAGGCGCCCGGAGAGGGGTGCCTGCTCTGGTATTATTTTGAAGTGTGGCAGGGCGGGCGGACCTGGTACTACGGCAACAACCAGGCCCAGCAGGGCGGGGTGGGCGCCGAGTATCAGGAAGAGCCGCCGTCCTACCAGGTGACGGTGTACGCTGCGGAGGCGGTGACGCCGGACTGGGTGAAGCGGGCGGTGGCCTACCAGATTTTCCCGGACCGTTTTTACCGGGGCGAGAGCACCACGGCCAAGCTGACAGGAAAACACGGCGCCGTGCTGCATAGCTGCTGGGACGATCTGCCCCATTACAGCAAGGACGCCCAGGGCAATGTGGTGCAGTATGACTTTTTCGGCGGCAACCTGGCCGGGATCAGGGCCAAACTGCCCTACCTGCAGGATTTGGGCGTGACGCTGCTGTACCTGAATCCTATCTTTGCCAGCCGCAGCAACCATCGTTACGACACCAGCGATTATAAACAAATAGACAGCTTCCTGGGTACCAACGCCGAATTTGCGGACTTGTGCCGGGAGGCTAAGACCCGCGGCCTGCGTTTGATCCTGGACGGCGTTTTCAGCCATACCGGGGACGACAGCCGCTATTTTAATAAATACGGCACCTATCCGGAGCCCGGGGCCTACCAGTCCCAGGAGTCCCCTTACTATGCCTGGTACAAGTTTAACCAGTACCCGGATGATTATAAGAGCTGGTGGGGCGTCAAGGTGCTGCCGGAAGTTGAAGAAACCACGCCGTCCTACCTGGACTTTATCGTCCGGGGTGAGGACAGCGTGCTGAAATACTGGCTCAGGCAGGGCATCAGCGGCTGGCGCCTGGATGTGGCGGACGAACTGCCGCCGGCTTTTTTGACGCAGTTTTACCAGACCTTGAAAGCCGAGGACCCGGAGGCCGTGCTCATCGGCGAAGTGTGGGAAGATGCCAGCAACAAGATCAGCTACGGCCAGCAGCGCGCGTATTTGAGCGGGCACAAGCTGGACGGGGTGATGAACTACGTCTTGCGTAAACAGCTGCTGGAGTTCCTGGTAGGTCACCAGGATGCGGCGGCCACGGCGGCAGCCTATGCCCAGCTGCGGGAAAATTATCCGCCGCAGAATATGGCGGCCATGCTGAATATCCTGGGCAGTCACGATGTGCCCCGGCTCTTGACGGTGCTGGGCGACCAGGTACCGGAAGAGGTAGCGCTCCGGCGGGTGCAGTTAGCGGCGCTGTGGCAGTTTACCCTGCCCGGCATACCTTGTATTTATTACGGCGATGAAGCTGGCGTAACCGGCGGTACGGACCCGGATAACCGGCGCACCTATCCCTGGGGCCATGAAAACAAAGCTTTGCAGACCTGGTATCGTAAGCTGGCCCAGGTACGCCGGGAGCATCCGGCCCTAGCCACGGGCAGATATCTACCCTTGGTGGCGCAGGGCGATGTGCTGGTTTATGCCCGGGTGAACGAAGGCGGGCAGGACCAGTTTGGCCAGGCGGCGCCGGACGAGGTGCTGCTGGTGGCTATGAACCGCGGCCAGGAAACGCAGACGGTCCAGGTGCGGGGGGACGGTCTTTTATTCGGCTCCCTGCAGGATGTGCTGGACCCGGAGCAAACGGCGATGCCGGTACTTCAGGGTCAGGCGGAAGTAACGTTAGCGCCGGTCAGCGGCCGTATCTTGCTGGCGATGACGCCGGTACAGCAGCCGCGCCGGGCCGGTTTGCTTTTACATCCTACATCTTTAAATACAGCGGCCCACGGGGACGGACCTTTGGGAGCGCCGCTGCAGCAGTGGCTGGATTTTGCCGCGGCGGCCGGGCAAAAACTGTGGCAGCTTTTGCCGCTTACACCGCCGGGTTTAGGCGGTTCGCCCTACATGAGCAGTTCTGCTTTTGCAGGGAACACGGAAGTAATTTCTTTAGCGGTGCTGCGGCAGTGGGGCTGGCTCCATGATGCAGCCGACAGCGCTGCGGGGGCCGCAAAAGTTACCGCGTCTGTACCGGCTGACAGCGCTACTACGAATGCTACTACGGCAAGCAGCGCCGCTACGGACAGCCGGACGACTGCTGCCGCCCGCTTGGACTATCTGCGCCAGGCTTTAAAAAACGGCAGTTTGCAGCTGCCGGAGGCGGAGCTGCATCAATTTTGGGAAGAGATGGCTTACTGGCTGCCGGATTATGCTTTGTTCACGGCGCTGACGCAGAAATTTGCCGGGACGCCCTGGACCGCCTGGCTCGCAGCTGTGCGCACCAGAAAACCGGAAACTTTGGCTGCCTTACGGCAGGAGCTGGCCTGGGAAATTTACCAGGAGACGGCGCTGCAGTTCTGCTTTTTTAAAGAATGGCAGGCGGTGCACGCAGAAGCCGCGAAGAAAGGCCTAGCTATCTTAGGCGATCTGCCGCTTTTTGTGGCGCCGGGCAGCGCCGATGTGTGGGCCCATCCGGGCTTATTCCGGCTGGATGACCAGGGACAGCCGCAGCTGTTAGCAGGTGTGCCGCCGGATTATTTTGCCAGGGACGGCCAGCTGTGGGGCAATCCCCTGTACGACTGGGACGCCTGCGCCGCCGAAGATTACCGGTGGTGGCGGGAGCGCTTTAAAAATTTAGCGCGGCTGGTGGACGAGATCCGGGTGGATCATTTCCGGGGGCTGGCAGCCTGCTGGGGCGTGCCTGCTGGCGCCAAGACTGCCAAGGATGGTACCTGGTATCCGGGGCCGGGCGCGGTGCTGCTGCAAAAAGTGCAGGCGGAGAACCCGGGCTTAAAACTTTTAGCCGAGGACTTGGGCCTGATCACAGGCGATGTGGAAAAGCTGCGCCGGGATTTGCACCTGCCGGGCATGCAGGTGCTGCAGTTCCATCTGCGGGAGCAGGCGGACGGACAGTTAAGCTTAAATACGCCGCCGGACTGCGTGGCTTATAGCGGCACTCATGATAATAATACGTTGCGGGGCTGGCTGGAGACGGAAGTAGCGCCTGCCACCCGCCGCCGCCTCTGCCAGATGTTACGCCTGCCGCTGACGGCTGCTACGGAAGCTGTGGCGGACAGGCTGCTGCCCTATTTGTACAGCCGCCGGGCGGAGACGGTGGTGACGCCGGTGCAGGACCTGCTGTTCTTGCCGGCAGCCTGCCGCATGAATACGCCGGGCACCATGGGCGCGGCTAACTGGAGCTGGCAGCTGGACCTGAGCCAATTGACGCCGGAGCTGGCGGCCAAACTCCGGCAGCTGTGCGCGGAGTTTAAACGTCTGTAACCGCCGGCAGCTGTGCGCCGCGTTTACAGGCTGGTAACTTAAACGGGTAGGTTCTCTGAAAGCAGGTGGAAGCATGTATGTGCACTGTGTGCGGGTGAAAAATTACCGTTCCTTCGCGGACGTGACCATGTATTTTAACGAGCAGGCCAACTATCTGGTGGGCGAAAATTCCATCGGCAAAAGCAGCGTCTTAAAGCTGCTCTCCATGTTAGCCTCGGGCACGGGCCTGGATGAAACGGATTACGCGGACCCTGCCAGACCGGTAGTGGTCATTGCCGACATCGTCATGCACGGGCCGGACGAAAGGTTCGTGGACGAGCAGGCCGGCCAGGAAAACCGGGTGCGCCTGCGCTTTGAAAAAAAGGTGGAGGAAATCTGCCCCCGCCTCTATAACGACGAGAACGGCCAGATGCTGCCCCTGAACCTGATCCGGCGCTTCCGCTACATCTTCCATTCCTCCGTGATGCCGGAACAGCATATCCTGACGGCCCACATCCACAAGATGCTGGAACGCCAGCTGGAAGATCTGTGCGGTAAGCAGTTAGACATGGTCATCCCCAAAGAGGTGTGGGCCTTTGCCCAGCAGCAGGAGCTGCACGGCAACTACGACGCTTCTTACTATATGAACATCCTGTATCTGTCCCGGCTGTTAAGCCGCCAGGACCGGCCCTTAGCCGATAACATGAAGTTCATTTCCATCGTGGCTTTAAAAATTATTGCCCAGGTGGAGCTTATGTACCACAGCCACGCGGTGCCTTTTAACCACGGGCTGGTGCGGGGCGCCGACGGCAAAATCTATCTGCCTCTCATCATCGCCATCGACGAGCCGGAGATTCATCTGCAGCCGTACCTGCAGCGTTCGATTTTAACTTACTACAAACAGCTGCTGCGGAACGAGGACCCGGCTTTCTGCCAGCTGCTGCAAAAATTATTTCAGGTGGACGGGCTCCAGGGCCAGCTCTTCATCGTCACCCATTCCACGGATTCCCTGGTGGATGACTACCGCAACATCGTCCGCTTTTACCGGGACGAGCGCAACCGGGTTTGCGCGGCCTGCGGCGCCACCTTCCATTTTAGCGAGGAAATCCAGAAGCACTTGATCATGCACTTCCCCGAGATCAAGGAAGCGCTCTATTCCCGCAGCGTCATCATCGTGGAAGGGGAGACGGAGTACGGCTGCTTTAACATGTTTGGCACCACCCTGGGCATCCGCTTCGATTACTACGGCATCTGCCTCATCAACGCCCGGGGCGAAAGTTCCATCGGCAAGATCCGCACCTTGCTGCGGTCCTTCAAGATCCCGGTGGTCTGCCTTTACGACGCCGATGTGCGGGAGTTCCGGCAGCAGAACGATCCCTGCGTCTTCTTTACGGACGAGATCTGTTTCGAGATGGACCTGGTGAAAGCCATGCTGGACCACGGCCGCCGCAAACTGTTGGACGAGATCATCTGCAACGTGGGCGGTATGCCGGGACGGGCTACGGGGGACATGCTGCGCAAGGCCTGCCACAAGTTAAACAAGGACCGGCAGGAATATCCCTCCTGCGACCTGGCGGCGGCGCAGCCGCGGCTGCCGGATACTTTGTACGTTTATTATTTTGCCTGGCTCTACAGCAATAAAGGCGTGGTCCTGGGCCGCCTCTTAGGCGAAAGCCTGCGGGCGAACGAGATTCCGCCCGCCTTTGTGCGGGTCATCCAGGCGGCGGGCAAGCTGGCCAAGGTGAATAACCGTTAACCTGGCGGCGGTTGCCGCCCCATAGTTGAGTTTTTCAGTCAGCGGCTTTCGCCGCAGCAAGAAGTTTTAAGATACTTACCAACAAAGGAGTTCATGAGCATGTTACCAACCAAAAAATTTGTGTCAATGTTGTGTGTGAGCCTGGCCCTCCTGGGCGGTAGTTTTACCACGGCGCAGGCAGCCAGGGTTAAGGCCCAGGCAGCGGCGCCTCTCAGCCCTCAGGCCAAGGCGGCCCTGGATAAAGAGTTTGACGCCATGATCGGCAACAGCGGTACCAAGGTGCCGGGGCTGGGCGTGGTGGTCTATAAGGACGGCCAGAAGGTGTACAGCCGTTTTGCCGGCCGCCGCAAGATCAGCAGCAACCCGGCCTGGAACCGGCCGGTGACGCCGGATACCCGTTTCTGGGGCGCCAGCATCAGTAAGGAATTTACCGGTTACTCCATCATGCAGCTGGTGGGCCAGAACAAGCTGAAGCTGGACGGCGATGCCGGTACTTACCTGGGCTTTAAGCTGCGCAACCCCAACTATCCTAACACGCCTATCACGGTGCGCATGCTCTTGTCCCATACCTCGTCTATCCGGGACGGCAACGAAGCTTATTCCCTGCCGCCGTTTTACCGGCTGCAGTCTTATTTCACGCCGGGCTACGAATTCTGGGACGGCGGTTCCCATTTTGCACCGGCGGGCCAGGCTCCCGGCGCTTACTTTGACTACTGCAATTTAAACTACGGCCTCCTGGCCACCATCATCGAAAAGGTGTCGGGCCAGCGTTTTGACCTGTACCAGAAGAGCCATATCCTGAAAGATCTGGATATGCAGGCGGACTATGTACCCGCTAACCTGGGCAAGGCGCAGTTTGCCAACCTGGGCACGCCGTACCGCCACAGGGACGGCGCCTGGGTGGCCCAGACGGACGATTTTCAGGGCAAACAGCCGCCGGCTAACTGTATCCGGGCGCATTATCCCCTGGTCAGCTCGCCTATGACCTGGTTTAACCTGAAGCGCTACAAACCGGGCAACAACGCCACGATTTTTGCTCCTCAGGGCGGCCTGAGGGTTTCCTATAACGAACTGGAACATACTCTGCAGATGCTGCTGAACCAGGGCCGCTATAACGGCAAACAGGTGGTTAAGCCCGAGTTGCTGCAGCAGATGCTCACGCCCCAGTGGCGCTACAACGCGGCTACCAAGAACGGCGATAACTACGGCGGCTCCATCGAAGCTTACGGTCTGTCTCTCTATCCTCTGTACGGTAACGGGACTTCCAGACCCTGCAAGGATTACGCCATTGATTTGTGGGGCCACACCGGTGAAGCGTACGGCATGATGACCGGTATCTTTATGCGGCCGGGCACCCGGGACGGCTTTGTCTACATGCTGAACGGCACCGCCATTGACGAAAGCAGCGCGGCGGCCGGCGGCAAATACAGCGGCAACACCATCTGGGAAGAACAGGTCATGGACAAGGTGTGCCGGAACTTTTTTGCACCGGCCAAATAATGGCGCCGGCAAATAATGGCGTCGGTAAGATAATGGCACCGGCCAAAATGACCGCGTCCGAAAAGCAGTGCGCGCCTAATAACAGGTAAAAAATAACACCCCGTCAGCAAGTCAGGACAACCAAGTTCCTGTAGCTGATAGGGTGTTTTTTTATGGGAAAATTTTAGCACGCGCCTACCAGGCGGGCGGCGGCGCTGGTCAAAAGCTCCTGCAGCTGCGCCTGGTCCAGTGCCTGCACGGACCGTACCGGCGCCGGATTGGCTGCGGCGGGGAGCAGCTCTTTGGCTAACCAGTAGACGCTGAGCCAGGTCTGGTTCTTGTAGCCGTTATGAGGAAAATCTCCCACCACTTTAAAACCCAGGGCTTTGTGGAAAGCCACGCTGGGCGCGTTGGTACCCGTGACCACGCCGAAGACCAGGTTGATACCCTGCCGCTTGCTGATCTCGCAGAGCAGCTCGTACAGGCTGCGGCCCAATCCGTGGCTGCGGTAATTTTTATCCAGATAGATGGACAGGTCGGCGCACCAGGCGTAGGCAGCCCGTTCAAAGGCGCGGCTGGCATAGGCGTAACCTACGATGCGGCCCCGGTCTTCGGCTACCAGGTAGGGATAAAAGGCGCTGATGCTGCGGATGCGCTCCGCAAATTCCTGATGGCTGGGCAGCACGTATTCAAAAGTGATGTTGGTCTCGATGTACTGGTTGTAAATGGCCAGTAAGGCGTCCGTGTCTTCCACGGTGGCGAAACGGATCTGCATGTCAATCCCCTCCTGCAACAAAAATACCCAGGAAAAATACCCAGGAAAAATATCCAGGAAAAATATCCAAGAACCTTAATAAAAAACATTTTAGATTATAATGAAAAAAATTTCGAGTTAAGAGCAGCAGGGACAGCGGCCCGCCCCGGCTACACGCTAAAGGGTTTGGCGCTAAAACGCAGCTTGGCTAACTGCACCGGCGTAAAAGTACGTACGGCGATGTTCACCCGCTTGTAAGTATACGACACTACCAGGCTGCCATCCTGCATGATGACCGCGGGATAAGAAAATTCCCGGGGGCCGGTTTCCAGATCGCACATCTTGAACCAGCTGGTGCCTTCGTTGCGGGAATAGAGCAGAGACAAGGGTGAGCGCTTGGTGCCGATGGTAACGTCCACGATGGGATTGCACACCAGGTAGAGGATACCGTTATCCGGGTCCTGGACCAGGTCCAGACCGCTGTTATTGTTGGGCAGGTCGGTTGGATAAGCTTTACTCCAGGTGCTGCCGTTATCCTTGGAATCACTGCGGAAGATGCGCCCTTCGCTGCTGCGTAGCAGCATGTGCACGTCGCCGCTAAAAGGGTCCTGCCACAGCGACGGCTGAATGACGCCGCGTTTGGTCAGACCTGTATCCGGCAAAGTTGCGGCCGGGATAAAAGCGCTGCGGGTCCAGGTTTTACCCTGGTCGTCGCTGTAATCCACATAGGCCCGCCAGCTACCTTTTTCGTTGGAACCGGGTGCCAGGAGACGGCCGCTGGCCAGGGTGAGCAGTTTATTCTTCGCCGGACCCCGGCCAAAATCCTGATCATCCGGCACTAACTTGCGGGGCGCGCTCCAGCTGATGCCGCCGTCGGTGGAATCCTGGACCAGGGTGGTCCACTTGTGGGGGCTGACGCCTGCCTTATAGAGAAGGGACAGGGTTCCAGGTACCATTTCGTATAAGACCGGGTTCCAGTGGGGCCGGCCGTCGTTCTCGCTGACCTGTCGGGGCGCGCTCCAGCTGCCGTCGGGCGTCTTGCGGCTCACCACGATATGCACGTCCTTATGGCTTTCCCGGGAACCGCAGAAAGCGGCGCAGACCAGGGTGCCATCGTCCAGGGCGGCCAGGGTGGAAGCATGGACCTGACGCTTACCCAGGGGCAGGTCTTCCGCAAAGATACTTTCTCGTTCCGGCACGTCTTGCTCCGGACGGGCGCCGTATTTATGCCGGGTCGGCAGGCGCTTCAGTTTCTGCCGGGGACCGTGGAAAGCGTCCGTGCTCCGGGCTTGGGCCGCCAGGACCTCCGGTTCTGACTGAGGGGAAGCTGGGGCTGTTGTAGCTGCCGCCGTTGCTGTGGACATTGCTGTGTGTACCTCGCCATGGTGGGCAGGAACGGCCCAGCAGGTGAGGGGCAGCAGGCAGAGTCCCAAACTTAAGGTTAGAAGTTTTTTATTTAGCTTTGCTGATCTGGTCAGCCCAGGCAAAAAGTTCCGGTAGGTCATAGTCGCCGGCATGTCCTTTCCCCCAGGGAGAGGCAAAATCTACCTGGGCGCCGTGATTGGCAAGTTTAGTCGCTAAGATTAAAGGCACGGCCAGGGAGGTATCCCGGTCCACCGCGCCGTGGCGGATGCGCCAGTATTTGGCGGTGGCGGCGCTGCCGATATAGTTCAGGGGGTTCATCATTTTAAGGAGCTGCGGGTCGGCTAAAGGCGCCGGGTCGCCGTACTGGGCGGAGAACCCGGTGAAGTGCCGGCTGTTTTCCGTGGCGGTACCGAAGAGACTGTTCTCGCCGCTGCTGAGATCCAGGGCGTCAAAAGCGGGAACCGCTTTCAGCCGGGTAGCATAAACCGCATATTTGGCCAGGTCCATGCTGACGGCCCGGCCGTTCTTAAGGGTCAGCCAGTCCAGCTTGCTCACATCCTGGCCCTGCTGTATGGCGCTGTTGGCCGAGGCCAGATAATAACTTTCCAGATAAGTTTTAAAGCTGCCGTTGCCGTTTTGATCCAGGGTCAAGGCGCGGCCCTGGGCATCTTTTAAACCCAGGCTGTTCACGTAAGCCGGGAACTGGGCCTTTAAGAGGGGCGACAGCATGATTTGCTGAGGCGTTAAGTGCTGGGCGCTGCTGCTTTCCAGGGGGGCGTCCGCCGGACGGTTGCTCGCGGCAGCTGCTTGCTGGGGTTGCGTGCCCGGCAGTTGCACCGGTCCGGGTCCCAGGGGAATGATGCGGCCGCCTACGACCATGGCGCCGAAGGGACCGTGCAGGTTTTCCGTAGCTGTACCGTTCACCGCTGGCGCAGAAGCTGAGCCCTGGCCGTTGGCCCCTAAAGGCGGCAGGCCCGCCGGCATCTGCCGCTGGTGGTAGGTGTTCACGCCGTTAAAGATCCATTCGTAAGCCATGTCGGCGTGCTCCAGGTTAGTGATGGGGCAGTAGGCCATGCTGGCGAAAATCTGGTCGGACTCCCGGGCGGCGCCCAGGGCTTTTAGATAGGGTTCGTAATCCTTGTTGTTGCCGGTAGCGCCTAAAAGGGCGGAAAGAGCTCCGCCGGCGCTGGTGCCGTTAGAAATGATCTTGTCGGTGTCTCCGGCCGGCAGCAGTTTTTTGTTGTAGCGCAGATAGCGGACGGCTGCCTTGTAATCTACGATGCAGGCCGGCGCCTTACCGGTGTAAGCACCGTCCGCGTTTTGCAGGGTGCGTCCCCGCAAGGCCGGCGCCGCTACCACGTAGCCCCGGCTCAGGGCGTAGAGGGCGGCGTTGGGACCGCCGTTTAAGAAATCCGTACCGGGCACCGCCGCCTGGCCGGGCATGTAGCCGCCCACCTGGTTGGGCAAAAAGATGGGCGCCGTCTTGGCGGTATAGCCATGACTGCTGTGGCCCTGGTAGTAGGTTTCGGGTATGTATAAATTCATTTTTTCGTACTGGGCGTCCACCGGATGCGCCACGTAGACCAGGTTTTCGTAAGCCCGGTACGTTACCGGCTGGGCGTTAACAATCTGGGTGTGCAGCGTGTAGACGTTGGTATCCAGTTTTAAATCCACCGGTGCAGCGGTGGTTGCAGCAGCCGTAACGGCTGAGGTTTCATGGGCAGCGTTTGCAGCTGCAGCGGTTTTTGCTACGGTGGGCGCAGCCGCGCCGACACTGGCGCTCACACAGAGTAAACTTACAAGGATGCCGCTGACCGCGGCTTTGTTTAAGAACATCAAGAAAGGCCTCCTGCTTAAAATTTGTACCGTGCCGGTTAGTCCGGCGGCGGCTGTACAGAGTTGTGACTGTAACTAAATTTTTATTATAAACAGCAAATTTGGCGAAACTGTGGCGCGGGCCCAAAATTTACAGGGCACCAGCGCCACCGGATTTTGGTGCGGGTGCGCCGGGTGCGGCAAGCATCCTGATCGGAGTTTTTAGTTAACTTGATAAATTTTTATAGTTGACTTATTTTTCGCCGCGTACTATAATTTAATCGTTAACCGAGCAAGATTAAACGGTTGACAATTTTACCTACAAACTCAAGAAAGAAGCGACCAAGATGGATCATAGTTTAACTTTGTATGATGTACGCAGCATGACCAAGATGGCTATCTGCGTGGCAATTTTGTGCGTATCGGCCTATATCAGTTTCCCGCTGCCCTTTGCCAGCGCCATGGTCACGGCCTTAACCCTGGCCATGAACCTGGCGGCCTTTGTGCTCACGCCCCAGCAGACGCTGATCGTGATGCTGCTTTACACCCTCATCGGCGCAGCCGGGCTGCCGGTCTTTGTGGGCGGCGCCGCCGGCTTTGGCGAAATCTTCGGGCCCCGGGGCGGTTTCCTCATCGCCTTCATCATCGCTTATCCTATCGTCAGCTACCTGAAAGGCAGCCGCAACGACTGGAAGCATTACCTGCTGGTCGCCGTGGTGGTAGGCATTCCCATCACTTATATCGGCGGCCTGATCTCCCTGATGTACTTCTTACATTTAAAATTATGGCCGGCCATGTTAGCCGCCGTGTTCCCTTTTATCCCGGGGGACATCATCAAAGCCGCGGCCGCCGCTTATATCGGCCAGCGCATTAATACGGCGCTGGAGCAACTGCACTAAAATTTACGCCCGGCGCTTCACCGTTGCCGGGGTGGCTGAAGTTTTACGCTCCCCAAAGAGCAATACCTTGCTGCTTGAGCACAGCAAGGTATTTTTTTTATGCGGCTCAGGGCTTAAACTCGTCGTTCACCGCCGCCGCGATCAGTTTCTTGCCGGGTACATCCACATGGAGCCCGTCCAGGGCCATGGCCGTAGGCAGGGTGCTGTTCGGATTCTTAAAACGCGCCGCCGCGTCAATGTGGCGCCGGGTGCGCAGATAATCGTTCACCTTGGCAAACTTGATCTGCCACATCTTGTCCGTGTCCTCGTCAAAAGCTTTTTTAATATTAGCCGGGTTGATGGGGGGCAGGGTGATAAAGATGGGCACGATGCCATGCTCGTCGCACTTGTGTTCCAGGGCCTTAAACTGCTCAATCACCGCCTCGGCGGAATGACTGACCGAACGCAGGCTGTTGCTGCCGGTCAGGATTAACAGATAGTGAGGATGGAACGGCAGCACGTCCGCGTCAAAGCGGTCCAGGGTCATGGCGGCCGTATCGCCGCTGCGTCCCAGGTTCAGCACGGGGAAGTGCAGATAATGCTGGAAGGAAAATTCCCATTCGCTGGGAGCGTAGGAGAAACTGCCGCCGCCGTGGCAGATGCTGTCGCCCAGGGTAGCCACGCTATAATTTGCCGCCGGGTCCGTCACAAACTGCTGCGCGACGCTGTACACGCCGACAGGTTTGCCATCTTCGGTGACGCCGCGCACCCGCCAGTATAAAGGCTTGCTGCTGAAGCGGGGCTTGGGGTCGTAGGCGTCAAAGCCGGTGTCGGTAAAGGCGTCCAGCCTATGTACGGAAGGTGCGCTGCCGTCGGGATTTTCCGGCGGCGCGTCCAAAATTTCCACCTCGTATTTGTTGGTGCCGGGAATGGGCAGCCACAGATAGACCGGGTAGAGGAGCACGGTGCCGTTGCCGCTGTTAAATTTGGTCATGGGCACCGGCCGCAGGAGCGCTGCTTCCTGACGCTGCACAAAAACCTGCTGCGGCGCGGAAAAATCGCTGAGAGGCTGGCTGTAATAATCCAGGGCCCGTACCCGCCACCAGAAACTGCTGCCGCTGTAAGCAGCCGGCAGTTCCGGGATATAGCCGTGGATGTAGATGCGTTTAGTGGTAAAGAAAGGCTTGGCTGTGGCCGCAGGTTTGTCCGCGTACAGTTCCAGCTCGTAGGCCACTGCTTCCGGCAGCAGCTTCCAGGTCAGGATGGGATATTGGTTTTGCGGCTGGGTGGGATTAGAGACGCTGGTTGGTACCGGCGCCGCCACATGCAGGCCTTCCACCCGGCAGGGGGCGGGACCCGTGGGACCGCTGCCAGCCGTCAAGCCCTGGGGATGGCCGTGCAGATACCAGCCGCTGGCCGCGATAAACACCACCAGCAGGCAGATTAAGTAGAAGTTCGACTTATCTTTCGCCATGAGGAGGGGTATCCTTTCTGAACTCCAGTAACTTCTCTTTCAGTTTGGAATAAAACAGCGCCAGGACCACCAGGTTTAAAATGGTCTCGGGCACGATATAGGTCAGGTTATAGATTAAAGAATAGAGCCAGGGGTTCTGCCCCTGGGGCGCGTAACTGGCAAAGACTACCGCGCCGCTGATGACGGTGCTGCACAGCCGTCCCAGGCTGCCGATGCAGCCGCCCAGCAGGACTTTGCCCAGGCTGTCAGGCTTCACAAAACCGGCCAGGCCTAAAAGGCCGAAACCCAGCAGGTAATCCAGCACGATGCTGGCCGGATGCAGGGTAAACTTCAGGCCCAGCAAAAAATGTACCAGGCCGTAGGTGAGGGCGGTCAAAAAGCCCTGTTTGCCGCCCCAGCGGAAGGCAAAGATAAAAAGCGGCACCAGGTTGGCCGGGTGCAGCGCCCCGCCCTGGGGCATCTGGTACAAGGTAAGCAGGCTTAAAAGATAACTGATAGCGATCATGACGCCGGCTTCCGCCAGGCGCTGTGTCTGTAAATTGTGCACGGGTAAGGCTTCTTTCCAGGTCCGCAGCTTTGCCAACAGGAAAAGTTCCAGACGAATTTGGTTTTTACAGCTATATAATAGTATCATTATAACATCAGGGGACCTACCGTGCCAGAAAAATCTGCAGCCACTTGCCAAACAGGGGCAACTGTGTTAAACTACACCTGCAAGCAGGCAAGCCTAACTGGTTTAGGCCAGGGGTAATTGCCCGTTTGCCCTATCTGGGGATGTACCGGTTTCGACGGGGATAGGTGGTGTACGATAAGCGAGCCGTGGTCCCACAAGCACGTTAAACTGTGGACGTTTAAATTTAAACGCAGATTCTGATTTAGCTCTGGCAGCGTAAACTAGCCACGTTCTTCCAATCCGGCTCCCGCAGGAGCGGAAAGAACGACACTTAGCGGGATCGCCGGCAGCTGATACCTGTAAGCTCCGGTTCAATCTACAGGCTGGCATCGCGAAAGCTGGTTAGCAGGCGTTCAAAATGCGAGAAATAAAGTGCTGACTGCGCTCGGAGAAATTCGTATGACAATATTTTCGGACAGGGGTTCGACTCCCCTCATCTCCACCAATTATTAATGGTAGTCAAAACTTATAATCTTCTGATGTTGATGTAGGTTTGTCTTTCTTTACAATAAAAGAAGCTGTTGTTCACATAATTTGTGAAGACAACAGCTCTTTTTTTATGACGAGTTTACAGAGTAATACTATAGAAAAAGTATGTAAGAGAAGATAGGTGAGAGGGTCGATTTTTGACTTTTTTTCTCCGCAACACGCACCAGTGCTGGGGTGGAGAAGATAACTCTGATTTTGGGGAAAAGTCCCTGGAAAAAAATAAAGATTAATGTATCTAAAAATAAAAAACTTTTCCCTGTTTTACGAAACATCTTCTCCCAAATAGTCAGGAAGCGGCTTAAGGAGTTTAAAACTGGAAAAAGCTATCCTCTCCTTTTTGGTGGAGGGATGTTTTTGTAAAATTGATCTTGTTGTCTGAAACCCTGTGTTATAATAAATTCAAGGAACTAACCGCAAGGGGGGGTCTTACCGATGTTAAAACAAGGTGCGTTAAGCCGGGCGTTTACCTGGCTGGAATCTGGTCCGGTGACCATGATCACCACTAAGGATGGGCGCAAGAATAATGTCTTCACCATTTCCTGGACGCTGGTCCTGGATTTTACGCCCAGGCTGGCCATTGTCACGGGTGCCTGGAACCATTCTTTTGACAACATCCTGAAGAACAAGGAGTGCGTCATCTGCGTGCCCGGCGCCGATTTGCTGGAAACCACGGTACGGGTGGGCAGTGTCAGCAGCACTGAGGTGGATAAGTTTAAAGAGTTTAATCTGAAAACGAAAATAGCGGCCCTGGTACAGGCGCCGCTGCTGGCAGATTGTCTGGCGTGTGTTGAGTGTAAACTGGTAGATTACGTACCGGCGCATAACTTGCTGGTCTTTGACGGGGTCAAGCTGTGGGAGAACAGCAGCCGTAAGGAAAAACGGGTGGCCCACGCCATCGGCGACGGCGCTTTTGTGCTGGACGGCACGGTGACCACGGCTTACCGGGAGATCATGGCGGACAAGGTGCCCGCAGGCAGCCTGAGGATTAAGTAACACTGCCGGAAAAAAATTTAACTCCTTCCTGTCTGCAGGTGCGTGTGGCGCACTTACAGGCGGGGAGGAGTTTTTTGGTAGCAGGGTTACGGTGACGCAGCTGGCCGGCGCCGCTATTTTTCAAAGATGACTTTTTCCCCCTGGGCCGCGCCTACCTCGGGCAGCTTCAGGGTGTCGCTGGCTTTAAAGCCGCGCTCCAGGACATGGAGCATATCCGCGGCAAAGCGGGGGTCAAACTGGGTGCCGCTGCAGCGCACCAGTTCGTCCTTGATGTAATCGATGGTCATCTCGGGACGATAGATGCGGGCGCTGTACATGGCGTCCACGGAATCGGCCACGCCGATGAGCCGCGCCACCTCGGGAATCGCATCGCCCTTCAGCCCTTCCGGATAACCGCTGCCGTCGTAATGTTCGTGGTGGTAGTGGGCGCCGTCCTGGACGTAAGGCACGCTGGTCATGTCCTGCAGGATATGGTAGCCGATGGTGGTATGCTGCTTGATGATGGCATATTCCTCCTGGGAGAGTTTGCCGGGTTTGTTGAGAATCTTATCCGGTATGCCGATCTTGCCGATATCGTGGAGCAGGGCGGTGTAGAACAGCTTTTCCTGCTGGTCCTCGCTCCAGTGTTCCTCTTTGGCAATTTCTCTGGCGTACTGGGCCACCCGTACGGAATGGCCGTTGGTATATTTATCTTTGGCATCGATGGTCTTGGCAATGGCATGAATGGCCTGGTTGGTCAGGTTCTGGTATTCCTTGCGGCGGGTAATCTCAGCCGCGGCCTTTTGCTCGGCGGCCAGGCGCCGCTTTTCTTCCATCTTGAGCCGGAACTTGCTGGCCAGGTAGGCTACCACGCCGGCAAACAGCATCAGGAGCAGTGCCTTGATCCAGGGCAGCTCTAACGGGGTGTAGGCTTTCTTTAAGCTGCAGTTGGCCGTGGCCTTGGCGTTGGTGGTAGGACTGTTCTTAGCCTGGACCCGGAACTTGTAGCTGCCGCCGGGCAGGTTGGTGTAAGTGGCTTCGTAGACGTTCTTGCCGTGAACCACGATAGGCGCTTCGTCCACGCCCTGCAGCTGGTATTCCAGTTCCGGGGCCTTGCCGCCGTAGGTGAGGGCCGCAAAGCGGATGGTCACCCGGTTGGCGTCGGCGGGGAGGGTAACTTCCTTGCCCGCCGGATAGTCTTTGGTGCCCTGGCTTAAACTGTTGACCGTGATATCCGCGATGGCCAGTTTTAAAGGCGCCTCGCCGGTGTCAAAAGTTTTGGTGTCCAGCCGCAGCACGCCCATGGAGGTAGATAAATACAGCCGTCCCTCGGGCGTCAGCTGGTTCTTGGCGTTGGCCGTCAGGGTGGAGTGCAGGGTATCGTTATATTTTAAATAGTGGTAATCGTTGATAGCCGAAACGGCCAGGGCCTTGGAACGCATGATATGCACGCCCCGGTCCTGGAGCAGCCAGATGTAATCGCCTACCAGCTTGATGTCCAGGATGTTGTTGAAATCCAGGTCGCCGCTTTCGATGCTATGGACGCCGTCCTGGCTCAAAAACTGCAGGGCGCCACCGTTGGAGATCCACAGGCCTTTATTGTCCTCATCCCAGCACAGGCTGAGGATGGTACCCAGCTTGTCTACTTCCTGGGTGTAGTTGATATTGCTTATCGTGCCGTGCTGGTCAATCTTAAAGATGCCGCCGCCGTCACTGCCGCAGTACAGGTTGCCGCTGCTGTCCTCAGCCAGGCAGAGGATGACGCCGGTGGTGATGCCGTCTTGGGCGCCCAGGACCCGGGCCACCGCTCCGTCCCGCATGATGACGATGCCGTTACCGGTACCGGCCACGATATCGCCGTTCCGGCGCTGCAGGAGCGTCCGCACTTTTTCCGTGGGCAGTCCCTGGGCCGTAGACCAGTTGTGCCAGCTGCCGTCCTGGTAGCGCAGCAGGCCAAAATTCTTATAGGTGGCAAGCCAGAGGGCGCCGTCTTCAGCGGCTAACAGGTAACGGATACGGGTACCGTTTAAAAGCCGGGTCAGGTCGTTGTCCACCTGCTGATAATTCCGGTCCAGGATGACCAGACCGTTCTCGCCGCCGATATAGAGGTTACCGTCGTACAGCTGGGTGGCGTTGTACACATCTGTCTGCAGCTGTCCGGCAAAGCCGATGTTGTGAAACTGGCTTTTGACAAGATGCAGCAAACCGTGCCGCGAAGAAGCGACCCAGTAGTTATGTTCGTAGTCTTCTACCATATTTTCCAGGGAGATGGCCATGAGGGCGCCGGCCGCCGCATGGTAGGCGCGGGCCGTATCCAGATAACCCAGGCCCCGGTCCGTGCAGAGCCAGATGCGGTTCTCGGAATCCTGGCTGATGCGGGTAATGTTGGTATCGGCACCGGTGCTGATCGGCACCAGGTTGCCGTCCACATAACGCAGCAGGGTATTGCCGGTGGTGCCGGCATACAAGTTCCCGCTCTTGGAACAAAAGATACTGATACAGGTGAGCCCGTTAAAAGAGGCGGCCGGATAATAGGCATCAAGCTTGCCGCCGTTGACGCGGAACACATCGCCGTGATAGGTGACGCCCCAGACCTGGTCTTCTCCGGTCGCGGTCAGGGAGATGACGGCCCGGTTTTGCAGGCGCGCATCTTCCACGGTGGCGTTGTCACCGTTGGGACGCCGCAGTTTCAGTCCGTCCGCGGTCCCCATGTAGATGGTACCGTGGCTGCTTTCGGCAAAGGCCCGCAGGTAGGTGTTGGCTTCCAGGCGGTCTTTGGTGATGACGCCGTTTTCGGCCAGGTAGAGGCCGCTGTTGGTACCGATCCAGAGCCGGTGGCGGCTGTCCTCGAACAGGGTGCGCACCCGCTTGATCAGTTTGCCGCTGTCGTCGTGCATGGGCTGGAATTCCTGCCCGTCGTAGCGTTGTAAACCGGCGTAACTGCCCACCCAAAGAAAACCGTCTGCTGTTTGCAGCACACAGTTGACCTCGTTGGACAAAAGCCCGTTATTCAGGTTGTAGTAAATCTGGGTGTAGTCGGCTAAGAACGTACGGGGATTTTCGGCCCCGGCCGCAGGCGCCAGCGCTAACAGCGCCAGTGTCAGACACAGGTACACCAGCTGCGGCAGCCTTAGCCTTAATTTTGTAGTTCGCACGGGACACCGCCTTTGTTTCCTACATTAATAGTAATAGTTTTAGACGATTTTGGCAAGCGAAAGCTGTATCCGGAAAAATTTAAGCGGCAGTAGTATTTTTATTGGTCATAAATATTTTTTTATACGCTAATTTATGTTACAATAAATAAAATTATTAATAATGAGGGTAGCAAAAGTTAATGAGTAAATAAGGGTGGTAGACTTTACGAAAGGGCAGACGTATGGATAAGACAAAAGCGGAGACCGGCAACCTGGAAAATTCCCGGGGCGTCCGGCTGAGCATCCCGGATTTTTGTGATACCAAACTGTTTGAGCAGCTGCTGCAGACCTGGGCTACGGCCACGGGTCTGGGCACTATGGCTTATGGCTGCAATGGTAAGTATAAGACTGCCTATTATAATTTTACAGACTTTTGTGAGCAACTTACCCGCCGGAGCCCTGAGGGGTTGCGCCGCTGTACGGCCTGTGATAAGAAGGGGCGGGGTGTTTATCTCTGCCATGCGGGACTGGTGGATTTTGCCTCGGATATCACGCTGGAGGACGGGACGGTTATAGGCAAGATTTTGGGCGGACAGGTGTTGCCCCAAAGGCCGGACGAGGTTAAGTTCCGGGCTACGGCCCGGGAGTTGGGTATTGATGAAAAAACCTATATTGAGGCGCTGCGCCGGGTGAACGTGCGTACGCCGGAGCAGATTCAGGCGGCGGCCAAACTTTTGGCATCCGTGGTAAATATGTTTGTGCGCACCAGCTATGCGGAGCGGCAGAACGCAAGAAAGCTGGCTTTGCGCAGTGATATCATCACCTCTCTGAGCAAGATTTACTTTTGTAATTATTACGTGAATCTGGAAACAGACCAGTTCCTGGAGCTGGATGCTACGCCGGAGATACATGCTGTCTGGCGTCAGGATTGGCCTGCAAGCAGGATCCTGGCGGAGTCACCCAAGATTTTTGTGGCACCCCGGTATGTGCAGGAATTTAGCCGGTTTGCAGACCTGAAAACCTTACCGGTGCGGTTGGAACACCGGCACAATCTGGCACTGGAATATGTTTCGCAAAAATACGGCTGGTGCCGGGCGCATTTTATCGTGGTGGCGCGTGATATCCAGGGACGGGCCAGCCAGGTCCTTTTTGCCATCCAGGATATCCATGGGGAAAAAGAACGGGAACTGAAGAACCTGCAGCTGCTGCAGCAAACGGCGGCGGCGGCGGAACGGGCCAACCGGGTCAAGTCGGATTTTCTGGCCCGCATGAGCCACGATATGCGTACGCCCCTGACCACCATCATCGGTCTGAGCGATCTGGCCAGCGCCAGGTACCAGGACCGGGAACTGCAGGAATATTTTACTACCATTAAGAATAGTTCGGCCTATCTGCAATCCATCCTGACGGAAGTCCTGGACATGCAGAAACTGGCCAGCGGGACGGTAAAACTGCAGAGTAAGGTCTGCCAGCCGGTGCTGATGGCCCGGACGGTGGAAGGTATTATCAGGAACCAGGCGGAAACTAAAAAGATTACCCTGCAGACCACTTTTCCGTGGGGAGAGCAGCCGCTCTACCTGCTGGCGGATGTCAGACGGACGGAGCAGATCATCATCAACCTGCTGAATAATGCGGTCAAGTATACTCAGCCCGGCGGGAAGGTTACCTGGTCGGTAACGGTACAGGAACAGGAGGAGCGGCTGGTGCTGGTGCATACCATCACCGATAATGGGCCCGGCATCCCACCGGAGTTTCAGAAGATCATGTTTGAGCCGTTTACCCAGGGGGAGAACGGGTTCGATACTAGTGGCAGCGGTTTGGGGCTGGCCATCGTCCATAAACTGGTGGAACTGATGGGCGGCAGTATTGTCTGTGTTTCGGCGCCGGGACAGGGCACCAGCTTTACGGTCACGCTGCCTCACGCCAAGCCCGATGCGGCGCAGATTAAAGCTTATCTTGAACAGCGGCAGCCGGCGGCGCCGGTAGTCTTTAAGGATTTTAAGGTGCTGGTGTGCGAGGATAACGCCATCAACGCGCAGATTATCCAGAAACTGCTGCAGGTAAGAAACATTCAGACGGAGCGGGCGGAAAACGGCGCCCGGGCGGTGCAGCTGGCACAGACTAAAAAGTATGACGCCATCCTCATGGATCTCCGCATGCCGGTACTTGATGGTTACGGGGCGGCCAGGCAGATCCGGGAGTTTGATCAGACCACGCCCATCATCGCCTTGTCGGCCAATACTTTTCCGGAAGATATCGACCGCAGCCTGGCCTGCGGCATGAACGCCCATCTGGCGAAGCCGGTAGATACCGCTGCGCTGTATGCGGCCCTGCACAAGTTCGCGCCTAAGGGTGAACAGGATTGACAGCCGGGAAGTCCTATGTTAAAATGCTTTCAGAGAAGTTAGCATAAGCTAACCGAAACTTAAGTTAGCAGGTAGTGGCCCGGGAGGTTATCCATGAATTTTGCTTCGGCAGTAGTTCTCATTGTCATCGTGCTTGTAATGTTCGTAGCGGTGCGCCAGCTGCTTAAAAATAAAGACGGTTGTGCGGCCTGCGGTACGGGAGCTAAAGGTGGCTGCAGCGGCTGCAGCGGCTGCAGCGCCGGCCAAGCAGGCGGCTGCGCCTTTCACTACGACCCGGAAGCTCAGAAAAAGGCAGATGCGGCTGCGGCGCCTAAGTAGGGAGCGAGTTTAGTACCGTGGCAGCCAGGTAAAGGAATAAATTAAGGTAAAAGAGATGTGGGTACAGGAAACTGCGGCTTCCTGCCCGCATCTTTTTCTTTTAAAATAGACTAAAATATAGTACAATAATTATAATTAGTAATACAGTTTTTTGTGCGGCTGACCAAACAGATATTTCCAAATCTTCCCGGAACGCGGGATGGCACACTACAGGCGGTGCAGGAGGAGCTTTTATGGCGAACTCAGGCTTGGCTTTTGACAACGCGGACATTTTTAATTCTTTGAACGAGGCTGTCTACATCGTGGACAGCCGGACCCATGAGCTCTTGTTTATGAATAAAGCGTTTCAGGACTGGTTCCAGGTTAAGGACTACCGGGGCCGGAAATGTTACGACCTTATCCAGGGCCGTACGGCGGCCTGTGATTTTTGCAGTATCCCTTTGCTGAAACCCGGCGAATCCCGGGACTGGGAGTTTAAGAACCTGCGCCTGGGGGTGGAGTGTATCCTGAAAGATACCATCATCACTTACCAGGGGCACGAAGCCATGCTGGAAATTGCTTTTAATATAACCCAGCTGACACAGGAACGGGCGGATAAGGAATATGTCCTGCGGCTACAGGAAAAACTGCTGCAGGATATTAAGATCCTGGACCGGCCGGAAAAACTGGAAACACGTATTAACCAGGTCTTCCAGGATATTGGCGCCTACCTGGGAGCGGACCGTATCTACATCTTTATGTTTAACGGCGCCAAGATGAGTAATACCTACGAATGGTGCCGGGCAGGGGTAGAACCCCAGATTCAGAACCTGCAGGATATGGATGTCAGCAGTATTAACCGCTGGCTGCCGTATCTGGAACGCCGGGAGACTGTGGCTGTTCCCGATATCGAAACTATCCGGGAAAGCGATCCGGAGGAGTACGCCGTCATGGCGCCCCAGGATATCCAGAGCTATCTGGAAGCGCCTCTGGCGGTGAACGAGAAACTGTACGGTTTTGTAGGGTTTGATAATCCGCCGGTGGATAAGTTTGAGCAGCTGACCCCGGTGCTGCATTCCCTGGCCTACGTGATTTCCAGCGCCATGATGCGGGAACTGCACGAGACCCATGAGCGCCAGCACGTGGACGAGATGACGGTGCGCAAGCAGGAAATTGATAATTATAAGCGGCTGGTGGAGCAACTGGAAAACATGTACCCCAACCTGATTGCTTCCTTCCAGCTGAACCTGACGAAAAATTGGTGCGGCAAGGGACGCAGTGAGTTGGATTTTGTCCTGCAGCAGCAAGCGTCAGGCACCGCCGATGGCTATTTTGAAGAATTCTTTAAACTGTTGACAGATCCGGACCAGAAGCAAGAGTTCCGGCAGCTTTTTAACCGGGAAAAGTTGCTGCAGCGTTTCCAGGAGGGCGAGACCAAGGTCGCCCTGGAATATTCGCTGCCTTATGCGGACGGACTGCACTGGCGCGAGGGTCTGCTGCACATGTTCAAGAACCCTTTTACCGGTGATATTGAGGCCCGGACTTTTGCTATTAATATTGATGAACGGAAAATCCGGGAGTCCATCATCGAGGAACTGGTGGGCACGGATTATGACTTTGTCTCAGTGGTGAACCTGATCACGGGCCGGGTGACGGAGTTTGGTTCCAAGGGGCACAGCTATGCTGCGCCCGGTAAACTGGTAAATGTGGATTATGAGCAGGCCATGATGACGGCAGTGCGGAATTTTATCCATCCCGACCAGGTGGAAGCAGCTATTAAGGCCCATAGTCTGGCCACGATTAAGGCCAGGCTGGCGGCAGACGGCGTTTACTCGCTGGTGTTCCCCACTAAAGATGGACGCGAGGAATCCTGGCGGATTAGTTATTTAAACGGGGATAAAGAGCAGGCTTTGATTGCCAGGAAGGACGTGACCCGGTTCCTGCAAAAAGAACGGGCCCAGATTGCCGAGCTGCAGCAGGCGAAGCTGGATGCAGACCAGGCCAATCAGGCCAAGAGCAATTTTCTGAACGGTATGAGCCATGACCTGCGGACGCCTTTAAACGGCATCCTGGGTTTTACTGACCTGGCGCTGAAGACTCAGGATAAAGGTCAACGGGAGGACTATCTGCGCAAGATTAAGAGCAGCGGCGAATTGTTAGCCGACCTGGTGAACGATACCCTGGAGATGAGCCGGATTGAAAGCGGCAAGCTGGAATTAAAACCGGAAACGGTGGATGGCCGGAGCTTCTGGGAAGCCCTGGTGACGGCTATGATGCCGGCGGCGGCCATGCGCAACGTGCGCCTGGAAACCGACCCCTCCCAATATCCGGCAGAAAAGATTAAGGTTGATGCCCTGCAGATGAAGAAAGTTTTACTGAATTTGATTTCGAACGCGCTGAAATACACGCCGGCCGGCGGCAAGGTGCGGGTGGATATTCAGGCGCTCAATCCGCCGGTAAAGGGCTGTACCCGCCGTATCACGGTCCAGGATACCGGTATCGGCATGAGCCAGGAATTTATGGAGCGCATGTTTGAACCCTTTGCCCAGGAACACCGTGCCGAGGCGCAGAATGTGGTAGGTACCGGTCTGGGGCTGGCGATTGTCAAACGCATCGTGGATTTGATGGGCGGGTTTATCACTGCCCAGAGTAAGGTCAACGGCGGCACCCGTTTTACCGTGGACCTGCCAATCGAACACTGGTCGGAACAGCCGGAGGAAACTGCCCGGCTGCAGGCGCAGGCTGCGCACCAGAACCAGGATATTCAGGCGGCCTTACAGGGACGCCAGGTCTTGCTGTGTGAAGATAACTATCTGAATGCCGAGATTGCCACCCTGCTGCTGAAAGATAAGAAGCTGGGCGTGGATTGGGCTAAGACCGGACAAGAGGGCGTGGAAAAATTCCGGGATTCCCTGCCGGGCTATTACGATGTGGTCTTGATGGATATCCGCATGCCGGTGCTGGATGGGTATGGGGCTACCGCCGCTATCCGTAAACTGGACCGGGCGGATGCCGCTATTGTGCCGATCGTGGCCATGACCGCTAACGCTTTTACCGAGGATATAGCCATGGCGAAAGACGCCGGGATGAACGGGTATGTGACGAAACCGATTGCGCCGCAGCACCTCTATCAGACTTTGTATAAGGTGCTGACCCAGGCTTGAGCCTGCGCTGCTGACAGGGGCTGACTTAAATAGCACTGGTACTCGGGCCTGCAAAAAGGTATAATATAGATAAGCAGCCAGACTAAAGTCAGCAACATGAAGGCAAGCTGGTTTCTAACAAAGGAAGTGCGGCACAGATGAATATTAAGGACCAGATGATCCTGGAAGAATACCGGGAAAATAAAGAACTGTTTACCAAGCTGGGTACCACCGTGCATGATATCTTAAAAAAGATGGTCACGGAGGAGAAGATTATCCCCATGGCCCTGGAGCACCGGGTCAAAGAAGAACAGAGCCTGGCGGGCAAGCTGGATTTGAAGGGCGAGAAGTATCACAGCCTGGACGATATCACGGATATCCTGGGCGCCCGGGTGATTTGTTTTTACAGCGACGAGGTCTACAAGGTGGCCCGCCGCATTGAGAAGTTCTTTGTGGTGGACCGGGCCAATTCCTGCGACAAGCGTACGCTGCTCAAGGAAGATTCTTTTGGCTACCTGTCCCTGCATTATGTCTGCTCTTTGCCTAAGGACCAGGGTTATCCGGAGGCCATGTGCGCAAAACGGTTTGAGATTCAGCTGCGTACGGGTCTGCAGCATATCTGGGCGGCCATCAACCATGAGACCACCTATAAAAGTGAATTTGATGTACCCCGGGAGATTAAGCGCTGCCTGTCCCGGCTGGCGGGCCTGTTGGAACTGGCCGACGAGGAATTTATCAACGTCCGGGACCGGATGGAGCATTATACGGAAGAGACCCGGGAGAAGATTATCAACAACAAGGCCGACGATATCCAGATCAACATGATCTCTTTAAAAGAATATATGCAGCTGAACAAGGAGATGCGGCATTTCCTGTGGCAGTTAGCCGCCATCGAAGGCTCGGAGATCAGGGATGTCAGCCCGGACAGCTACCTGCCCCAGTTAAAATGGCTGGGCTTGCAGAACCTGGGCGATGTCCAGCAAATGCTGGCCGAGGACCGGGACCTGGCTTACAAGTTAGCCGAAGCTGCCTTGAAAGGCACCGAGCTGGATATCCTGGCGTCCACGGTAGGACTGAGATTTTTGTGCCGGGCGGAACTGTTACGGCGGGGTGACACGGAAGAGCAGATCAGGGATTTCTTCCTGCTCAGCTACGACGGCAAGGCCAGGGCGGAGCAGCAGGCCAAACATTTAGTGGCTACCTATAAAAAGCTGCACGCTTAAGAATGGCGCCGGGTTGTTTGAAGACCACCGGTACAGGGAGAAGAAAAGATGGATACGAGTTTTTTAGATAAAGCGATTGTTTTTGCGGTACAGGCACATGCGGGCACGCCCAGACGGGGCAAGAATTTTCCCTATATCGTGCATCCGCTGGAAGCCATGGCCATCACGGCGACCATGACCGGGGACCAGGAACTGTTAGCGGCGGCGGTGCTCCACGATGTGGTGGAGGATACGGATTACACCGTGGCGGATCTGGAACGCGAATTTGGACCGCGGGTGGCGGCGCTGGTGGCAGGCGAGAGCGATTCCCTGTACGAGAATCAGAGCGAAGCCGCTTCCTGGCATGTACGCAAACAGGAAGCCATTAACCGCATCAAGGCTCAAAGCCGGGAGGCGCAGATGGTGGCGCTGGGGGACAAGCTTTCCAACATGCGGGCCATCTACCGGGACTATAACGAGCTGGGCGACAAGTTGTGGCAGCGGTTCCATGTGACGGACGTGGCCGAACATGCCTGGCATTACCGGGGCCTGGCCGCTTCTTTGGCGCCACTGGCGGCTACGGAAGCCTACCGGGAGTTCACAGCTTTGATTGACAAGGTGTTTGGGAAAAGTCAAAGGTGAGCGTAAGAATTAGGGTGAAGGAAGCAAGACAAGTCGAGCAAGGATGGGGGCCTTACTATGCAAAGCTGGCAGGGGTATAGCAAAATTAAGGATGTGGACCAGGCGGTGGCGGAAGCGTGCGCGCATTTTCCGGAGCAACCGCAGTTGGTCTTCTTTTTTTCTGAGAGCGAACGTTTTCCGGCCTTTACCCGCGCCCTGGGGCAAAAATTTGCCGGGGCTCAGGTCATCGGCGCGTCTTCGTTTGTCTCTTTTTCGCCGGCCGGCGCCAGCGAATACGGTCTGCAGGTAGCGGCCCTGACGGGGCTGCAGCTGGCTACGGGCGTCTTGCGGGACATCAGCACCTATCCTTTAAAATATAAAGGTGCGGTGACGGCGGCCCTGCAAACCTTGGCGCCATCACGGTTGACGGCTGCTAATACCTGCTGCTTTATTTTAAACGCCGCCGGTTCCAACGGCGAAGAGTTAGTGCTGGATACGCTGGCCGAGGCCCTGGAAGGCACGGCGATCCCTGTGTGCGGCGGCAGCGCCAGTTCCCCGGCTATTTTGCAGGGACAGGTGTCCCTGAACGGTCAGGTCCTGGAGGACAGCACGGTGTTTGCTTTCCTGCATCTGCCCCAGGGCAGGATCCATATTCAGCAGGAAAATATTTTTACACCCCTGGGCAAGGAGTTTACGGTGACCCGGGCGGATGTGGTGAACAGGATTATTTACGAGCTTGACGGCCACAAGGCTGCTGACGTTTTAAGCCGCGCCTTAAAACTGGCGCCGTCTGAGCTGCCGGCAGCGGCAGCCCTGCATCCGGTAGGCCGGGTGGACGGGGACAGCCTTTTTGTATCCGAGATTAAAAGCGTGAATCAGGACGGCAGCATCACTACTTATTGCCGGACCTTTAACCAGACCAGGCTGGCGGTGCTGAAACTGGCGGATATTGCCGCGGTGCAGGCCCGGACTCTGGCGGCGGTGCACCAGCAGCTGGCACAGGTGGATTTCAGCCTGGTGGTGAATTGTTACAGCCGTACCTGTATGTATCAGAAGCTGGGCATCATCAATGCTTTTGCCCGGGACCTGCAGGGTTCGCTGGGCAACTATCTGGGCCTGACCAGCTACGGGGAACAGTATCATACTTTTCAGTGCAGCCTGACGATGCTGATAGTTTCTTTGGGCGCTGCGAAAATTTAGCAAGTTTAGAGAGTTTCGTGAGTTTAGTGAGTGGAACAGCTTTAGTGAGTGGGCTGCGGGGATGAGGGCATGAAGATTAAACCGGGTTTTATTGATACGAATAAAAATTGTAATGGCTGTAATAAATGCCTCACGGTTTGTCCTATTCCCGGGGCTAATATTTCCGTGGGCACAGGGGAAGGGCACCGGATTGAGGTCAACAGTGAACGGTGCGTGACCTGCGGCCTGTGTATTCCCGGTTGCCAGAACCAGGCCCGGGAAGCGGTGGACCAGTCGGGGAGCTTTTTGGCGGAGCTGGCGGCGGGCAAAAAATTTTCGCTGGCCCTGGATCCGGCTCTGAAACTTTTGTATGCCGAGGAGCTGCCCTACGTGCTGGGTTACTTGCGCGCCCTGGGGGTCGAGAAGATTTATGATATCTCTTTTGGCGGCGATCTCTGTACCTGGGCGACCCTGACCTATTACCAGGAACATCCGGAAGCCAGTAAGATTGCTTCTTTCTGTCCCATCATCGTGGACCTGATTGAAAAATATTACCCGGAACTGCTGCCGGAACTGCTGCCGGTGCAGTCACCTTTCATGTGTCTGGCTACCTATGTGAAAAACTATGTACAGGACAAGAGGCCCCTGGTCTATATCGGTCCATGCCTGTCCAAGAGGGAGGAACTGGCCGCAGGTGACTTTAACCTGGCCTATACCCTGACCCTGGACAAACTGCTGCTACGCCTGCAGCAGGTGGATTGGCATGCCTACTGGTCGGAGGTGGATTTGCGCAGTGAGGATTTAGGTTATCTGTACGGTATCCGGGACGGTATCAACGAGAACCTGTCTTATTTTATGCCGCCGCATTTCAGCGTGCTGTTAGCCAGCGGGCTGGAGGGCCGGCGCATTGCCAACCCCAACGTCTATAAGTCGGCGCTGACCTGCGGGAAGGTGGCGCCGCTGCTGCTGAATATCCGCAGCGGGCATTCCGGCTGTATTGATGCGCCCAGCATCCCGGACAAGGAAAAAAGATGGACCTCTGTTTTTGCCGCAGTCAAGGGCATCCGCAGCCATATCTTGACGCGCCCCGATTATAAAGAGAACTATCAGATCCGGGCGGAGCTGCTGGCGGCCAGGTTTGCTAAGCTAAATCCTGCCGATTTTAAACGCAGCTTTACCAATCGTTATTACCAGGAACCGCGCCTGCCGGCCGATGTCCTGGAAAAAATCTTTATCGCCATGGGGAAGACCACCCCGGCTTCCAGGAAAATCAACTGCGGCGGCTGCGGTTATGCTACCTGCGGGGAAATGGCCCGGGCGGTAGCTTACGGCTATAACCAGATTGAGAACTGCATCCATTATGCCACGGCTAAGACCAGGCAGATCACCTATACGGATATGCTGACCGGGATACCCAACCTGTATGCTTTCAAGCAGCAGACCAGGGACCTGTTCTGGGATTATCCGGAGCAAAAGTATGTGCTGGTTTATCTTGATATTAAGAATTTCCGCATGGTCAACGACCTGTACGGTTTTGCCGCCGGGGACCAGATCTTAAAAGCGGTGGCGGAACAAGCAGCGGCCATGACCAGTGGCAAAGGTACCTGTGCCCGCATCATGAGCGATCATTTTGTGCTCTGTCTGCCGGATAGTAAGGAGAACCTGCCGAAAATACTGCACCATATCCGCGCCAATACCAAGGAGTTCAAGCTGGATTTCCCCATTTCTTTTGACCTGGGGCTTTACCGGATCACGGATACGGAAGAGCCGATAGAGAACATGATTGATATGGCCCGGCTGGCGCAGCTGACCATCAAGGGCAGTTATGATGTGCGCTGGGCGTATTACGACGAGGCGATGAGCGAGCAGATGCGGCGCGAGGCCTGGGTGACCAAGGAGATGCGGCGGGCTCTGGCGGAGGAACAGTTCCAGGTCTATCTGCAGCCCCAGTACGACCACCGTACCCATAAGTTAGTGGGCGCCGAGGCCCTGGTGCGCTGGTACCACCCTCAGCGCGGTCTGATCGGACCGGACGAGTTTATTCCTACGTTTGAGAAAAATAATTTTATCCTGGAAATGGATGCTTATATGCGGAACAAGGTATGCCAGCTGATGGCGGCCTGGCAGGCTCAGGGCTTGCCCCTGGTGCCGGTATCGGTAAATTTGTCCCGGCTGGAACTGTTTGAGGAGACGCTGCCGGAACGCTTAAGCACCCTGGCGGCCAAGCTGCCGCCCCAGATGCTGCGCCTGGAGGTCACGGAATCTGCGTATACGGATAATCCTGCCCAACTGGTGACCATGATTAAAAGGCTGCAGGCGAAAGGTTTTGTGGTGGAGATGGATGATTTTGGCAGCGGTTATTCCTCTCTCAACACCCTGCACGAGATGCCGGTGGATGTGGTGAAGCTGGATTTGCGTTTCCTGATGGGTACCCACCACGAGAAGAGCCGGGTGATCCTGCAGGCGATTGCCGGGATGCTGCAGCAACTGCAGCTGCCGGTGATTGCGGAAGGGGTGGAAACCTTGGCTCAGGCCGACTTTTTGACGAAGATTGGCTGCCATGTTATCCAGGGTTATTATTACGCCAAACCCATGCCGGCGGAACAGTTTGCCGCTTTGCTGAAGGCGCAGGGTACAGTACGCTGAAGTTCAGTCAGGCTCCCGGTCTAAAGTCCGGGGGCCTGTTTTTTTATAAAAAGTTTTGCTACCGTACAAAGAGAGAAGACTATTTTTTGTGTTGCCGCACAAAGTTCGCTGTTTAGTACTACTATTTTTATAAAATTGTGCTAATATGTAATAAGTATTATTTTTGTTTACAAATGCGTACAGTGAAATTAGAAATTGCGTACGGTAAAATTAGAAATCTTAAAGACAAGGACGTGAATAGTTATGCTGCGGATGCGGACCCTGATTGCCGCCCTGGTGCCTAAAACGGCTACCTTGCTGGTGGGAGAACATGGTCATGAGAAAATAATAAACGGACTGCGCATCATTAATGATCCCAAACTGGCGGCTACCTGCCGCAAGAATGACCTGGTGTTTATCACCAGCGCCGTGCTGGGACGGAAAGATGTGGACAAGGTGCTGGCGTCGCTGCCTTTAACCAAGGTGGCCGGGCTGATCCTGGATACGTCTACAGGTATCGGTTGTCTACCGGCCACCTGGCTCCGGCAGTGTGAGAAACTGGAAACACCTATCCTGGGTCTGCCCTGGCAGGGAAGCCTGCAGGGTCTGGAAAGTTTTCTCTTCATGCAGATGGTGCAGACGACCAGCGAGGAAGATGAGGTTAAGTACCAGCAGTACCTGTTGGAACAGGTCCTGCATCAGAAAGCACTGCCGTATGCGCCGGACTATACAGAAATTTTTCATATCAAAGCGGAAGATACTTTTTACGTGGCGGTGGTGGAACTTTCAGATGGCACCAAGTCTAAGCTGGACCAGGTGGAGCGGCTGTGCCGGAAAGAACTGCCTGTGTTTTTGACCCACCGCACCTTGCGGAACGACCAGGAACAGGTGGTGCTGCTGTTTAAGGCAGAGAGCCATACCAGTGTGTATGATTACCAGCAGCAGCTGAAACAGGTGCTGAACGCTCATAAGATTTCCTATCGGGTAGGACTGAACCAGAGCTGCGCTACTTTAACACAGTTGAACCTGATTTACGAGGAAGCCAGCATGACTAATTTTATCGGTACCGAGCTGTCGTATCCGGAACCCTTTGTCCTGATCTCCCAGGATATCCCGGTAGCCAGGCTGATCCGGGGCATTAAAAATACCCGGATGCTGGAAGATTTTGTGCACGACACCCTGTATAAGCTGGAAGATTTTGATGCCCAAACCGGCGCCGATGCGCTGGGCTTTTTAAGGATGTGGCTCATGTACAGCGGCAACACGCAAAAAATTGCGGATAGCCTCTATCTGCACCGCAATACGGTTATCTACCGTATCAATAAGATTAAGGGCATCCTGGGTTTTAAGGAACTGACCTATCCGGTCATCGCTAATTTATGTTTTGCCTTTCTGGTACGCAGGGCGCTGCGGCTGGATGAAAATTTTTCGCATTAAAAATTTAGGGCGGGATGGCAAGGGCTGCAGGTAAAAGCGCTGTCCATCCTACCAGTTTTGCAAAAGAAAGACCCCCGGACCACACAGTTGCTACTGTCAGTCCGGGGGTCTTATTTTTTTGTAAAGCAGCTTATTGCAGTTTCTTCTTCAGATCCAGGGCTGCCTGTGCTGCCGCCAATTTGGCGATAGGTACCCTGAAGGGGGAGCAGGAAACGTAATCCAGGCCCAGCCGCTGGCAGAACTCTACGGAACTGGGATCGCCGCCGTGCTCGCCGCAGATACCGCACTTGAGCTGCGGGTTGATGCTGCGGCCGCGCTTTACGGCCATCTCCATCAGCTGGCCTACGCCGGCCTGGTCCAGTTTGGCAAAGGGGTCGGATTCAAAAATCTTGGTATCGTAATAGCTCTGCAGGAACTGGCCCGCATCATCACGGCTGAAGCCGAAAGTCATCTGGGTCAGGTCGTTGGTGCCGAAGGAGAAGAAATCGGCTTCCTTGGCAATATCATCGGCCATGAGGGCGGCGCGAGGAATCTCAATCATGGTGCCGACCTTGTAGTTGATGTAGAACTTCTTTTCCTTCATGACCTGCTCGGCGGTGGTAACCACGATGTTCTTCACGAACAGCAGTTCCTTGCGCTCGCAGATTAACGGGATCATGATCTCGGGCACGATATCGTAGTCATATTCCTGACGTACTTCAATCGCGGCCTCGATGACGGCGCGGGTCTGCATCTTGACAATTTCGGGGTAAACCACGCCCAGACGGCAGCCGCGCAGGCCCATCATGGGATTGAATTCCCGCAGCTGCAGGCAGCGGGCCTTGATTTCTTCCACGCTCTTACCCATATCCTTGGCCAGGGCGATCATGTCGTCCACGTCCTTGGGCAGGAACTCGTGCAGAGGCGGATCCAGATAACGGATGGTCATGGGACGGCCCTTTAATACCTTGTACATTTCCTTAAAGTCGTTCTTCTGGTAAGGAATCAGCTCGGTCAGGCTGGCTTCCCTTTGTTCCAGGGAATCGGAGAGGATCATGCGGCGGAACTTGGGAATACGCTCCGCATCAAAGAACATATGCTCCGTACGGCAGAGACCGATACCTTCGGCGCCCAGACGGACGGCGTTAGCCGTGTCGGCAGGCGTGTCGGCGTTGGTGCGTACCTGCATCTTGCGGTACTGGTCGGCCCAGCGCATGATGCGGCCGAAGTTGCCGCTGATATCTGCATCCTTGGTGGCGATGTCGCCGGCATAAATGGTGCCGGTGGTGCCGTCCAGGGAGATGTAATCTTTCTCCTTGAACTTTTTGCCGCCCAGGGTCATGGTCTTCTTGACTTCATCAATCTGCAGCTCGCCGCAGCCGGAAACGCAGCAGGTGCCCATACCGCGGGCTACCACGGCGGCGTGGCTGGTCATGCCGCCCCGCTGGGTTAAGATACCCTGGCTGGCATGCATGCCTTCAATATCTTCGGGGCTGGTCTCCCGGCGTACCAGGATGACGCGTTCGCCTCTGTTGGCAGCGTTCTTAGCCGCTTCGGCGGTAAAGTAAATCCGGCCGGCGCCGCTACCGGGAGAAGCCGGCAGGGCATGGCCCAGTACTTTGCCTTTCTTTAAAGCTTCCGGGTCGAAGGTGGGATGCAGCAGCTGGTCCATGGACTTAGCTTCGATACGCATCACGGCTTCCTCGGGAGTAATCTTGCCGGCATCCACCAGGTCGCAGGCGATGTTGATGGCTGCCTGGGCCGTACGTTTGCCGTTACGGGTCTGCAGGAAATACAGCTTGCCTTCCTGAATGGTGAACTCCATATCCTGCATGTCCTTGTAGTGGTCTTCCAGCTTGTGGGCAAAGTTAATGAATTCCTCGTAGCACTTAGGCAGGTCGTCTTCCAGCTTCTTGATAGGCTGGGGGGTGCGCACGCCGGCTACCACGTCTTCGCCCTGGGCATTGATCAGGTACTCGCCGTAAATATCGGCTTTGCCGGTGCTGGGGCTGCGGGTAAAGGCTACGCCCGTGCCGCTGGTCTTACCCATGTTGCCAAAGACCATGGTCTGCACGTTGACGGCGGTACCCCAGTCGCCGGGGATGTCGTTCATGCGGCGGTAGACGATGGCGCGGGGATTATTCCAGCTGCGGAACACGGCTTTCACGGATTCCATGAGCTGGATGCCGGGTTCCTGAGGGAAATCTTCCTTTAAAGTGGTCTTATATAATTTTTTGAAGCGTTTGATCAGTTCCTGCATATCGGCCGCGGTCAGGTCGATATCGAAACGGACTTTCTTAGCGGCCTTCACGTCGTCGATGATCTTTTCGAACTTGGCCTTGGGCACTTCCTTGACCACGTCGGAGAACATCTGGATGAAACGGCGGTAAGAATCGTAGGCAAAGCGGGGATTCTTGGTCTTCTTGGCCAGGGCTTCCACGGTCTTGTCGTTCAGGCCCAGGTTCAGGATGGTGTCCATCATGCCGGGCATGGAAACCCGGGCGCCGCTGCGGACGGAAACCAGGAGCGGGTCGGTGGTGGAGCCGAAGGTACGGCCGTTGATCTGCTCCATCCAGCGCAGGGATTCAAAGATCTGGAACTGGATGTCGTTGCTGATCTTGTTGCCGTTCTTGTAGTAATCCACGCAGGCTTCGGTGGTGATGGTGAAGCCCTGGGGAATCGGCAGGCCCAGGTTGGTCATCTCGGCCAGGTTGGCGCCTTTGCCGCCCAGCAGGTTGCGCATGCCGGCGTTGCCTTCGTCAAAGTGATAAACCCATTTTTTTACATTTTCTGATGCCATAATAGTTCGCCTCTCTTATTACTGACAAATCGTTCTTGTCAATTAAATTATGCATCGCTCTAAACTGTCTTTATTATACCTTTTTTGGGCCGGAAAAAACAGCTTTTTTCGCGAAAAACCGCAAAGTTACGCGGTTTAGGAAATAGCACACGCTATTTAAACCGTGTTAAATCATTTAGCGTAAACTTTAGCGACAAAAAGGTACAAAACCGCCCAGGAAGGCAAAGACCACGACCACCAGCACGGAAAGCATGGATAAGAAGAACTGGCGCAGGAACATGGCGTGCTGGGCGGAGGCATCCGGGTGGGTGCTCTGCACGTAGGCGGCCATGAGCAGGCTGCCGCCGGTGGTCATGGGACCCAGGCCGCCGATATTGGCTGCGGCTACGATGGCGGCGATGAGTTCCACCGGATTGGTACCGGGACCTACCTGAGCGGCAATAGCGTTCACGGTAGGGATAAGGGCGGGCAGCACCACGCCGTGGGCGGAACTGAACCAGGACATGCAGCCCGCCGTAGCCGCCATCAGGGCGGAGGCCGTACCCGGCGTCATCAGCTGGGCCAGAGCCGCGGCAAACAGTTTGATGCCGCCGGTGGCGCTGATGACGTTCATGAGCACGTTGACGCCGCAGATTAAGAGTAAGACGTTCCAGGGCAGCAGCGTAAACGCTTTGGTGGCGTCCGCGGCGCCGGCCAGGGCCAAACCCAGCGCTAAGACAAAGCAGGTGAGACCGATATCCAGGCGCAGGCCGATAACCAAAATGAATAAGAAGATCCCGGCTACCAGGCTCAGTTTCTGGTTCCGGTTAAAGGACGGCAGCCGGCCCAGGTCCAGGGAACGGTCCAGCTTGATCTTGTAGCCGCCCAGGCCCAGATAAAATAAAATACCCGCCACCACATGCACGGCGCTGACGGCGTAAAATACTTTTAGAGGCGCGCCGGGCAGGTTCATGTTCGCCGTCAGGTCGGTGACGATGATGCCGGCCAGGGCAATAGGCGAGGCGGTGCCGCCGGCGCTGCCAAAGACGGCCATGGCGGCCAAAAGCTCTGCCGGGATATGGACCTGGGTGGCCAGGGACATGGCAAACAGCACCATCACGGCCTGGACGGAGATGGCGCCCGGACCGGCGGCGCTTAAAATATAGCTGACGACAAAGATGACGATGGGAATCCAGAAGGGATGGTCCCGGAAAGGGCTGACGATTTTCTGGGACAGCAGTTCCAGGGTTTTATTTTCCTGGAGCAGGCAGAAAAAATACATGGTGCCCAGGATGGTTAAAAACAGTTTGGTAGGAAAACCGGCAAAGACCGTGGCCGTGGGAATACCGCCTAGGAGCGCCAGGATAAAGGCACAGGCGATGGCTACCAGACCTACGTTAATTTTTTTGATAAAGCCCAGGGCGATGGCGAACACTAATAAGGCCAGCCCGGTCAGAGGCAGGAACATGATGCGTCTCCTTAGATACAACTATCGTTGGTACACCGCTAACTTGTCCTGCTGCCGCGCCGTTTGTGCGGCGGTCCGGCTCCGGCTGCGGGTAGTACCGTTACGCTAAGTATACTCTAATTTAGCCGGAACGACAATGCGGCGCTGCATGTCCTTTTGGCATCTTTAAGATGCAAAATTAGCGCTTTGCGGCGCCGGCAAAGTGTGGTAAGCTTAGACATATATCGTAAACGGAGGTGGAGAGGATGCAGGGCACACGCCAGGATTATCTAAAATTTATCGCGTCGTTACTAATCTTTGGCACTAACGGCCTCCTGGTTACCCATATCCATCTGGCCAGTACCCAGATCGTGTTCACCCGCACCCTGCTGGGTAGCGCTTTCCTGTTGCTGGTGGCTCTGCTGGGGCGGCAGCTGGAAGTACACAACTGCCGGGGACAGCTGCGGCCTTTACTGTTAGCCGGGTTCTGCCTGGGGGCCAACTGGGTCTTTTTGTTCGAGGCGTACCGGTATGCTTCCGTGAGCCTGGGTACCTTGCTTTATTACAGCGGCCCCATCCTGGTCATGGTCCTGTCGCCCTTTTTGTTTCAGGAGCGGCTGACCTGGAACAAGCTGGCGGCGATAGGCGCCGTCGTCCTGGGCATGCTCTGCCTCATCGGCATCTCGGGCGGTATCTCGCTGCGGGGACTAGTGAACGGCGCCCTGGCGGCCCTGCTTTATGCCCTGCTCATCATCGCCAATAAAAATATCCGGCGGGTGTCCGGACTTAATTCTACGCTGCTGCAGCTGGTGGTGGCCCTGGTGGTCATCAGCCTCTATCTGCTGGTGCGGGGGCAGCTGCCTTTCGCCCTGCCTCAGGGGCGGGAACTGCTGTATGTGCTGATCTTAGGCCTGGTCAACACGGGTCTGGCCTGCTATCTGTATTTTGCCTCCATGCAGCGGCTGCCAGGTCAGACCGTGGCTTTGCTCTGCTATGTGGACCCGCTGTCCGCCGTAGTTTTTGCCGCCCTGTTTTTGGGAGAGCAGCTGACAGGAATCCAGGTCCTGGGCGCAGTTCTAATCCTGGGCGGCGCTCTCCTGGGAGAACTTTCCCTGCCGCAGCTGCGGCATAAAAACAGACCGTCTCCCGTTAAGGGGGACGGTCTTTGTTTATACTTTTCCGGCCTGCGGCCTGCGACGTTAACCGGGCAGGTTCGGAATTAGCAAGGCTAAAAAGTAACCGGGCAGGTTAGACATTAGCAGGACTAAAAAGTAATCAGGTAGAAATCGAACTGGACCTTATTATTGCTGTCGCTCTTCTGGTTATAGTTCCAGGCCATGATGCTGTTACCATCCCAGTTTACGATCTCGTTGTTCGTATGGCCTTTGCCAAAAAGAGCCTCTTCCTTGGCCTGGCCCATAAATTTGCCGTCCTTGCCCCACAGATACAGGGAACCCAGGCTGTCGATGATGGCTACATACTTGTCGGTGACGGCGATGCTGTTGAAAATACCTTTCAGATAGTCGGGAGCTTTTTTATCTTCGCTGCCATACAGGCCTAACTGCTGGCCGTCGGCGCTCATAACCAGCCATTTATTCTTCATCTCGTTGGCGGTATTGGTATTGCCCACCACGTACAGTTTGCCGTCCGGAGCGATGGTCATCCCGGTGATGCCGAACTTAAAGGGATGAGTGAGCTTGCTGCTGGTAACTACCTCGTTCCCCTTCAGCTTGTACATATCCAGGTTCTTAAGACCAAACTCGTAGCCGGTCTTGCCATCCGGGGCGATGATGAAATTGCCATTGGCTTTGGTAAAAATCTTGGTGGAAGCAAACTTGCCGTTCTCAAAGGGATAGGTAAAGGCGGAGGCGGTGCGATACAGTTTGCCGCTGCTGTCGGCGGTCAGCCAGCCCCGGTGGAAATCTTCGTCCCCTTGGAGCACGCCGTCCGTGAAGAGACTCTTATCCACGGCCGCCCTGGGGCTGTCCACCTTTAAGGCGGTCCAGGTCTTGGTCTCGGCGTTGCCGTACACCAGGTCGCCTTTATAGCGCAGCATGTAACCACGCTGGGTGGACTTGGCGAGAAAGCTGGCGCCGGCCAGTTTTTGGCTGGTAAAGTTGACGCTGCCAATCTTGCCGGTCAGGGCCGGTTCTACTTTGGCTTCGGGGGCGGCAGCTGTGGTAGCGGCAGGTTGGGCGCCTCCGGCTGCGGGAGCCGGTTTCTTGTCGCCGCCGCAGCCTGTGAGCAGAACTGTTGCCAGCAGGGACGCTACCAGGATGTTGCTCCAGGTACAAGTAGTGGTGTGGGTAAACTTTTTCATCATCAAGACCTCCTTTGTCGCTATGTGTGGGGGTTGCCGCCAGGTGTGGCCGGACTGTTACCGGCGGGAGATGCTGACCGCAACCTTTTTCACTTTTGATTGTACTAAAGTTGGACGGAGAACGTACTGAGGCACAACTCAGTCTGGCTGGAAATCTCAGCGCATGTCCGGGAAAGTACAGCTTTTTTTCACGGCTTGTGGTATAATTAAGAATAATAGTTAAAAAGGTAAGGTAAAGGAAGGACGTGTGGGGGTATGGAAGCAAAGGTCCAGCAGTTCGTAGAGATGGTGAGAGCCAGTAATAACATTGTCTTTTTCGGCGGGGCCGGCGTGTCCACGGAAAGCGGTATCCCGGATTTTCGCAGCGTGGACGGTTTGTATAACCAGCACTACCAGTTTCCTCCGGAAGTGATCTTGAGCCATACTTTTTACGAGGACAACACGGAAGAGTTCTACCGTTTTTACCGGGAGAAGATGCTCATCCTGACTGCCAAGCCCAATATGGCGCATCTGAAACTGGCGGAACTGGAACGGGCGGGTAAATTGAAAGCTGTTATCACCCAGAATATCGACGGCCTGCATCAGGCCGCCGGCAGCAAGAACGTGCTGGAACTGCACGGCAGCATCCACCGCAACTACTGTACCCGCTGTCACAAGTTCTTTGACGCGGAGTATCTGCTGCATACCACCGGCGTGCCTAAGTGCGATGCCTGCGGCGCCGAGATTAAGCCGGACGTGGTCTTGTACGAGGAAAGCCTGGACATGGATACCCTGGAAGCTGCCGTCAACTACATCCGGAATGCAGATCTGCTCATCGTGGGCGGGACGTCCCTGGTGGTGTATCCGGCGGCGGGACTGATTAATTACTACCAGGGCCGCAAGCTGGTGCTGGTCAATAAATCTACGACCAGCATGGACAATAGGGCGGACCTGGTCATCTCCGACGCTATCGGCAAGGTCTTTGGGGCAATTACTTTATAAAAATTTGTGCGGGCCTGTTTGGCTGCGCCTTGTTTTCTGAAAGGGCGTGCTGCCGGCGCATAAAAAAACCGCTGACCAGTGTAAGCACTGGTTAGCGGTAAATTTTTACCTGGTCGGGGCGGCGAGATTCGAACTCACGGCCTCTTGTACCCGAAACAAGCGCGCTACCAAACTGCGCTACGCCCCGACATAGTTGGTTACCGTTTGTGGCAACGTGGTAATTATATAAAATTTGTGGCGTTTTGTCAATGCAAAACTTTTACTTTCAGCCGATACTGGTAACGCGGATGTTGCTGACGTGGAAAGCTTTGGCGATAGCGGGGATGGCTTCCCGCTCGATATTGGTACGGTGCAGCTCGCTTTCGGCCACGATCAGGCAGCGCTCGCCGGACACATTGATGTTGTGGATGCGGCTGATGAGGCGCTTAAAATTCTCTTCGCCCAGTTCCTTATGCAACTGGCGCAGACCTTCCATCAGGTAGGGCTTTTCCTTCGCCATGCGCTGCTCCAGCGGACTAAAGGGTACTTCCACCACGGTGGGGTCTTTTTCAACTTCAAAACTGGTCTCTTCCGGACCCGGTACGATTAAATCTGGTCTCATATTATTAACTCCTGTCTTTAGACTTGATACTTTTCCCTATCTATTATAAAATATAGCAATAGTCTCGTCAAGGTTTCAGGCTTTTCAGCCAGGCCGGAATGTGTTACAATTATAAATTATATACATTATGTTGATATTGGTAAGGGAGGCTTGCTTATGTTAGAAGAATTTAAAAAGTTCGTGATGCGCGGCAACGTGCTGGATATGGCTGTAGGCGTTATCATCGGCGCAGCCTTTGGTAAAATTGTTACGGCCCTGGTGAATAATATCATCATGCCGCCGCTGGGTATCTTGTTCGGCAAGGTAGATTTTTCCAACCTGTTCATCAACCTGGGGGATAAACCGGCTGCTACATTGAAGGCGGCCCAGGAAGCCAATGTGCCCGTCATCGCCTACGGTCTGTTCTTAAATGCCGTTATCGATTTTCTGATCGTGGCCTTTGTGCTCTTTTTGATCCTGAACCGGGTGAATAAATTATTCCCGGCGCCGGCGGATCCAGTCAAACGTCTGTGTCCTTACTGCCAGACGGAGATTCCAGAGGAAGCTACCCGCTGTCCGCATTGCACCAGCCAGTTGGAACCGGTGCATACGGAAGTGAAGGCGTAAGGAAGTTAAGGTTTAGAAACAAAAAATTTTAGGAGGTTGTGAGTCTGATGTCAGTTTTCGACGTATTACAAGAGAGAGGTTTTTTAGCGCAGCTTTCTCACGAAGATGAGATTAAGGAAATGTTGGCGAAAGAAAAGGTAACTTTCTATATCGGCTTTGATCCTACCGCGGACAGCCTGCACGTAGGGCATTTTATCGCCCTGATGGCCATGGCGCACATGCAGCGCGCCGGTCACCGTCCCATCTGCCTTTTAGGCGGCGGCACCGGTATGGTGGGCGATCCCAGCGGCAAGGATGATATGCGCAAGATGCTGACGCCGGAATTCATCAATCATAATATTGCCTGCTTCAAAAAGCAGATGAGCCGTTTCATTGATTTCTCCGAGGGCAAGGCCCTGATGGTGAACAATGCGGACTGGCTGCTCAGCATGAACTATGTGGACATGCTCCGTACCGTGGGCGTGCATTTTTCCGTGAACCGGATGCTGACCGCGGAATGCTACAAGAAACGTCTGGAAAAAGACGGCGGCCTGACTTTCTTCGAGTTCAACTATATGATCATGCAGGCTTACGATTTTTGGAAGCTGCATCAGGATTACGGCTGCATCATGGAGATGGGCGGCGACGACCAGTGGTCCAACATGATCGCCGGCGTAGAGCTGATCCGCCGCAAGGAACGGAAACCGGCTTACTGCATGACCTGCAAACTTTTAACTACCAGCGATGGCCGTAAGATGGGCAAGACGGAAAAAGGCGCCCTGTGGCTGGATCCGGACAAGACCAGTCCTTACGATTTTTACCAGTACTGGCGCAATGTGGCCGACAGCGACGTGGAAAAATGCCTGTCCCTGCTGACCTTCCTGCCTATGGATGAGGTAAGGCGTTTAGGCGCTTTAAAGGATGCGGAGATTAACGAGGCCAAGAAAGTACTGGCTTACGAAGTGACCAAGCTGGTACACGGCGAGGAAGAGGCTAAGAAAGCCCAGCAGGCTACGGCAGCCCTCTTTGGCGGCCAGGGCCATCTGGACAATGTGCCCACCTTGGAAATTACCGCTGCGGATGCCGAGGCTAAGATCATCGACGTGCTCACCGCCCAAAAAGTCTTCACCAGTAAGCGGGAAGCCCGCCAGCTCATCGGCCAGGGCGGACTCACCGTTGCCGATAAGCCGTTTGCCGATCCGGAAGGCAAGTTAAGTCCGGCGCTGTTTGACAAGGATAAGAGCTTGCTGATCAGGAAGGGTAAGAAGAAATATTACCGCCTGGTGATTAAATAATAATTGCCTGTGGCCGGGCAGGCTGCGCATCCAAGTTTACGGTGCGCTCCTGCCGGTTAGAACCTCAAAGTTAGTCGTAAAGAAAGAAGGCATTAAGATGCTGTATATGGTAGTCATGGCTGTGGTTGCAATCCTGGTGGCAGTCTTTGCACTGCAAAACACCATGGTGGTGGAGTTGTCCTTCTTAACCTGGACTTTCACCACGAACCTGGTAGTAGTTATCGTGGGCAGTGCCATCGCCGGTATGATCATTGCGTCTTTGTGGGGCCTGAAACTGAAAGCCCAGCATATGTGGCGCAACATGAAGAAGAACAGCGAGATCAGCGGTCTGGAAGATGAACGCGCCCTGCTGCGCAAGAAGGTGCAGGAACTGACGGATGCCAACGCTAAGCTGCTGCAGGCGCAGACGGCGGTAAATGCGGCCGAGGCACAGGTCAAGGATGCTGCCGGTGCGGCTGAGCATGCGGCCAAAGATGCGGCGGCTGCCACGGCGCCCAAGGCTTAACCTGAAGGAGCTTTCATGCGGATTATTACCGGCAAGGCCAGGGGCTTAAGGCTGCTGGAACCAAAAAATTATGACGTGCGTCCCACGGCGGACCGGGTGAAAGAATCCCTGTTCAATATTTTGGGGATCAGCATCAGGGAGACCCGGGTCCTGGATTTGTTTGCCGGCACCGGCAACCTGGGACTGGAATCCTGGAGCCGCGGCGCCCGGGCCATCACGTTTGTGGACCAGAGCCTGAGTTCTTTAAAGCTGGTGCGGGGAAATATTGCCAAGTGCCGGGCGGAAGCCGACTGCACCGTCATCAAAGGCGAAGCCCTGCAGGTGTTAGGCAGGCTGGCCCGGAGCGGCGCTCAGTTTGAATATTTCTTTTGTGACCCGCCCTATAATAAAGGCTGGGTGCAGAAAGTTTTAAACAGTCCGGCCACGTTGCAGGTTCTTAGTCCCAAGGGGTTGCTGATTGCCGAGCACAGCGCTCACGATGAGATTGATGCGGCGCTGCCGGCTACGCTGAAGGTGGTGCGCCGGGAGCGTTACGGCGAGACCATCCTGAGTTTAATTATGAAAAATTTGTGAAGAAACAAAGGAAAATTTGCAAATCTGTCGAATTTATCGTAAAATAGAGTATGGTAATTAGGCGTTTTATTTGCACTTTGGGAGGTTAAGCTATGCGTAGAGCCGTTTGCTCCGGCAGCTTCGATCCAGTAACCAAAGGCCATATAGATATCTTCGAACGGTCCAGCCGGATGTTCGATGAAGTTATCGTCAGCGTCTTTTATAACCCCGGTAAGGAAAAATCCATGTTTTCCATGCGCCAGCGGGTGGAAATGCTGAAATTGGCTACCAAGCATATTCCTAATGTGAGGGTGACTTGCTTTAGTGGTCTGCTCAATGAATTTTGCGTCCAGGAAAAGGCTCCTTTCATCGTGAGAGGTTTAAGGGCTTTCTCCGATTTTGAATATGAGTTCCAGCGGGCGCTGTTAATTAAGAAGATTGACCCCCAGCTGGAAACGGTGTTCATCATGACGAATGCCCAGTATTCTTACATCAGTTCGTCCGGTGTCCGGGAGCTCTTAGCTTTCGGCGGCGAGATTGACGAGCTGGTACCGCCCGGAGTGACCGAGAAGATCCGGGAATACATGAAATTAAAGCAGAAAAAGACTAACGGAAAGAGGTAGAAGCGCATGCTCGATAGAATTGGCAATAATATCACGCTGGATAGTATTTTTGATGAGATGTATGACTTGATCAGTGAGGCGAACCGGATTCCCCTGACGGATAAGATTATCGTGGAGGAAAGCGATTTAGCCGGGATTTTGGACGACCTGAAGGAAGCTATTCCCAAGGAAGTTAAGAGCGCCAGCCAGGTGCTGGATGATCAGCAGAATATCGTCAACAAGGCCCGTGAGGAAGCTGATGCCATCGTAGAGCAGGCTAAGGCCGAGGCGGAACGCATCGTGACCATGGCCAAGGGCGAAGCTGAACGCGCTATGCGTCAGGAAACTATCGTGGAACAGGCGCAGTCCTTTGCTGAAGACGTGAAGGCCAACGCTCTCCGTTATCAGGAAAGCGTCAAGGGCGAGGCGGATACTTATGCCGAGCGCGTGAAGACCGATTCCCTGCAGTATGCTGATGATATGCTGGGCTATTTGGGCAACAGTCTGCAATCTGCCCTGCAAGCCATTAACGATAACCGTACCAATATTAATGAGGAACGGAAGAGCATGCCGGCCAAGGCTGCTCCTGCAGAAGCCCTGCCCGCTGCCCCGGAAGCTGCAGCAGAACCTGAGGCGGCTGCTGAGGAAGAAGAAACGGAAGAATAAGCTGCGTCGTGCGTTAGTCAAAAAAATTAAGACTGGAGCCTTCCGGTTCCAGTCTTTTCTTTTGCTTAGAAGTTAGCGGTGTCTTGTTTCGGGTACAAGAGGCCTGCGCGTAACCGGCTCAGGTCAGCTCGTGCTTGTCCAGACGGGCGGGCGAGGTGGTAAAATCGCTGCCGTAGCGGCCAAAATGGTAGTGCAGCAGCTGATAGAGGTCGCCGGCCCGGGCATCTAAGGCCAGCTGCCGGTTAAAGGACGCATCGTAGTCTTTGCGGCGCAGTCCGCCGGCCTTGGTCAGGATGGGGAGGGTGGCCTTGTTCTTCATGCTGCGGAGCAGATAGCGGCCCCGGTCGTTAAAGGCCAGCACCCGCAGATATTTGGGGTCCAGGGTCGTCTGCCAGAAGTCCCGGTCTTCGTGGAGGAGCAGCTGCAGGAAGATTCTTTTGAGCGAAGGTTTGGGATAGCGTTTGTTGGTCACGGCCACTAAATAGTTTTCCCAGCCTTCCTGTAAAGCATCCCGCTGTTTGAGCATGCGGAAGCAGAGACCGTAATCGCTGATGGTGCGTTCGTAGAGCTGGTCCACCTTGCAGGTGAGCAGCTCGTAGGCCAGCAGCATCTTTAAGGGCTGCACCGGTTCGTTAAACAGCTCGTGTTCCTTCAGGGCTTTCAGGGCCTGCCGGGGTACACAGTCTTTAATCTCCGTCCAGGGCAGCCGTCCGTACAGGGCGTCCCGCAGGGCCGTGGCCGAAGCATAGGGCGCGTGCAGCTTGGTATCGTTGTAGTCGTTGCCTTGTCTTAAGATGGGCAGCGGTTCCAGGTGTGCTTGGCTGAGCTGAATCGCCCGGCGGTAGCTCATGGCCAGGATATTGTTGGGACCTTTCAGACAGGCGCCGGCCGCCGGGTGCCATTCCGCGGCAACTTTTTCCCAGGCGGCGCCGTAGTTATGGTTCTGGTGCATAAAAATTTTAAAACGTTCCGTGGCCTGGGGCGAGTTCAGGTAGGCGGCCAGAAGATCCGCGTTCAGGGTGGGCAGTGCTTCCACCCCGAAGGCTAATTTATCTACCACGCCGGTGGCAGCCAGGACCTTGACGCCGCCCAGGGCAAAATATTCCGCGCTGCGGACACAGAAAGAAGCAGGCAGTTCCAGGACCAGGTCCACGCCGCAGCTGACGGCGATCCGGGCCCGGGTCCATTTATCCAGCAGGGCGGCTTCGCCCCTCTGGACAAAGTTGCCGCTCATGACGGCGACCACAGGTCTGTCACCGGCTTCGGCCCGCGCCTGCTGTAATAAATAGGCGTGGCCGTTGTGGAAAGGATTAAATTCCGCGATGACGCCCAGGGCTTTTGAATTTACCATGTCTGCCTCCTTAAATTTCCTTTATGCTTCTATTATAAGGAATATTTGGGCAGGTGTAAACTTTTTTTCTTATAGTTAATAACCCTTGACAAAGCCGGGACCCCTGTATATAATTGTAACGTTGGTGAAACATGATTAAGATTAATGTCGCAGAAATTCAAAAAAGCCTGGTAGGCAGTAAAAAACTTGTTTACGAGGTTACCCCGGAGGAGCTGGAAATCAGCCCTGAGGATCTGGAGGTAGTAGGACCGGTACGATTTACTGGTACCATCACGAACGCCGGTGATGTGCTGCTCTTGCAAGGTAAGGTTACGGCCACGGTGAAACGTGTGTGCGGCCGGTGCCTGGAAGAGTTTACAGCAGTGTCGACGGCAGACGTCCTGGAAAAGTATTATCCGGCCGGGACAGTGGCAACAGAAGCGGATGCGCTGGTGTATGACGGCGACCTGGTGGATGTAGCGGCAGCGCTGCGTGAAAGTCTGGTTTTAGCAGAACCTTTAAAGGTGCTCTGCAAGGAGGACTGCAAAGGCCTGTGCCCGGTGTGCGGCGCCAACCGAAACCTGCATCCCTGTACCTGTGATACCACGCGTCTTGATCCACGGTTTTCGGCATTAAAAGAACTTTTAAAGAAGTGAAATCACAAGTCACCGTAATAGCTTGAGGAGGTGTAACAAATGGCAGTACCAAAGAGAAAAATGACCAAGGCTCGTCGCGATTCCCGTCGTGCCAACTGGAAGCTGGAAGTTCCCGGTATGGTCGAATGCCCGCAATGTCATGAGCTGAAAATGCCCCATCGCGTATGCCCGGAATGCGGCTATTATGATGGTAAAGAAGTCGTTAAGAACGACGCTGAGTAATGGTTCCAAAAAAGTCCCGAAGTTAACAGCTTCGGGACTTTTTTTGTAGCTTAAGAAGCGGCCCGGGGGAGCGGAAAACGGCCGGGAAGAAAGTCTGCCGGTCCTGTCAGGCAGACGGCTGAAGCCGGTTCGTAAAATAATTGTGAAATGCCCGGCACCCCCTTGACTATTTTAGAAAATGCGCTTATAATTACCGTAGGTGTTATGAGCAGGTACTAAAGTAGGGTGATAGACATGGACGCTTCGAAAAGAATAATCAGGCAGACTAAGCTGCCGAAGCTCTTGGCGCGGGATCCGTTCCTCACCGATGAGCAGCTGGCCCGGAAACTAAAGGTCAGCGTGCCCACCATCCGGCTGGACCGGACCTGTCTGGGCATACCTGAGCTGAGGGAACGTACCCGGTTGATGGCGGAAACAGCCCAGAATAAGTTGAAGGCTATTTCCAAAAAAGATATCGTGGGGGATCTGATAGCCCTGGAACTGAACAAGAAAGCTATCTCCACCCTGACCATCACCCCGGATATGGTGCTGGAAAAGACGGGGGTCATGCGGGGACATTTCATGTTCGCCATGGCGGATACCCTGGCTTTAGCTTTAGTAGATGCCGAAGTTGCTTTAACAGGTGTGGGCAATGTGAAGTACCGGGTGCCGGTCTATGCCGGGACTACCTTGGTGGCCAAGGCGGAAGTGGTGAACCGGCGCAAGGACAGATTTTTTATCCATGTCTACATCTTTATGCGGGACAAACAGATTGAAGTATTTAGAGCGAAGTTTATCGTAGTGGCCTTATCCGGTGAAAGGAAGCGGGAAGCATGAAGATTGCTCTCGATGTGATGGGAACAGATTTCGGCCCCAAGGAATTAGTGCTGGGCGCCGTCCAGGCAGTGCAGGAATATGACTGCGATATAGTTTTGGTAGGCGATGAAGCTACCATTAAAGAGTTGTTGCAAAAATATGGTGCGGCTGCTAATCCGCATTTTACCATTCAGCATGCCTCCGAGGTGATCGACATGCACGAGCATCCCGGTATCGCCGTGAAGACGAAGAAGGATGCCAGCATCGTGGTGGCCACGGATTTGCTCCGGGCTCACAAATGTGACGCCCTGGTCAGCAGTGGCAGTACCGGCGCTGCCGTGGCTGCGGCCCTGTTTCATCTGGGACGGATCCACGGTATCGAAAGACCCAGTATCGCCACCCCGATTCCCAGCCTGACCGGTACCACGGTGGTGCTGGACAGCGGCGCCAAGGTGGACGCCAAACCGGAACACATGGTACAAAGCGCCGTCATGGGCAGTGTCTATGCGGAACTGATGCTGGGCATCAAGAATCCCCGGGTGGGGCTGCTGAACATCGGCGAGGAAGAGACCAAGGGCAACGAACAAGCCCTGGCTACCTACCCGCTTTTGAAGCAGGAGAAGAACATTAACTTTATCGGTAACGTGGAAGGACGCGATATCAATAAAGGTACGGTGGACGTGGTGGTCTGCGACGGGTTCGTAGGCAACGTGGTCCTGAAGTTTGCGGAAGGTCTGGCCCGGGCCATCATGATCATGGTCAAGGATGCCATCATGAACGGCGGCGTCACGGCTAAGTTGGGCGGTCTTTTAATCAAGCCGGCCTTAAAGAAGCTGGGCAAGCGGCTGGATCCTGCGGAATACGGCGGCGCGCTCCTCTTGGGCGTCAAAGCTCCGTTCTTTATCTGCCACGGCAGCAGCAAGGCCAAGGATATCAAGAGCGCCATCGGCGTGGCTGTTAAGTGTGTGAAGTCCGACGTGGTGACCCGCATCAGCGAGCTGGTCGTCCGGGAGGAATAAACAAGGGTAGTACGGCGGTCCGGCAGGAGGGAAGCTTACCGGCCGCCGGCAAGATAGATGTACAGCAAGTTAGGATTAAGTTGAGGAGTAACTGGGGAGAGAGCATGAATATTTCTGTAGGTATCCTGGGCATTGGTTCGTATTTACCGGAAAAAGTTTTAACCAATGCTGATCTGGAAAAGATGGTAAATACTACGGACGAGTGGATCATTGAACGCACCGGTATCAAGGCCAGACATATTGCGGCGCCGGAACAGGCCACCAGCGATATGAGCATCCTGGCGGCAAAGAAGGCCCTGGCGGATGCCAAGACCGACCCGCTGGAGATTGACCTGGTGATCCTGGCCACGGCTTCGCCGGACCACGAGTTCCCCAGCACGGCCTGTCAGGTGCAGGACGCCCTGGGTTGCAAGAACGCGGCTGCGTTTGACCTGGCCGCCGGTTGCAGCGGTTTTGTGTACAGCCTGATCGTGGCCAGCCAGATGTTGCAGGCTGGTATCTATAAGAAGATCCTGATCATCGGCGCCGAAACTTTGAGCCGTATCATGGACTTCAGCGACCGCAATACCTGCGTGCTGTTCGGCGATGGCGCCGGCGCCGCGGTGGTAGGCCGTGTGGATGAAGGCTACGGCGTCCTGGGTCTGGATATGGGCGCTGACGGCAGCGGCGGTAAGTTCCTGATCCAGCCGGCAGGCGGCAGCCGTCGTCCGGCCAGTCATGAGACTATCGACGAGCACGGTCATTACATCCATATGGATGGTAAGGAAGTTTATAAGTTTGCTACCCGCATCATGGCCAAGACGGCGTTGAAGAGTTTGGCAAATGCCGGGCTGACCTTAGAGCAGTTAGACCTGCTGATACCTCATCAGGCTAACATCCGCATCATCAAGAGCGCGGCTAAGCATTTAAAGATGCCCATGGAAAAAGTATGGGTAAATATTGATAAGTACGCCAACACTTCGGCGGCCTGCATCCCCATCTGCCTGGACGAAGCCCAGGAAGCGGGCAGGCTCCATAAGGGCGACAACCTCCTTTTGGTAGGTTTTGGCGCCGGCCTGACCTGGGCCAGTGTGGTTCTGAAGTGGGCTAAGTGAGGAAAGCGAGGTAGTGTAAAAATGACAAAAGTTGCATTTGTATTCCCGGGCCAGGGTTCTCAGGCTGTAGGCATGTGCAAGGATCTGTATGAGGCATACCCGGTGGCACACCGGATTTTTGAAGAAGCAGACGAAGCTTTAGGTTTTTCTATGACCGATCTGATCATGCAGGGACCGGAAGAAGCTTTGCGTTTGACGGAAAATACCCAGCCGGCGATTTTAACCGCCAGCGTGGCTTGTTTTGAAGTTTTAAAGGAAAAAGGTCTGACCTGCGCGATGGCAGGCGGCCACAGCCTGGGCGAATACAGTGCCCTGGTTGCTGCCGGCGCTCTTAGTTTTGCCGATGCGGTCCGCACGGTAAAAAGCCGCGGCAAGTTCATGCAGGAAGCAGTGCCGGTAGGCGAAGGCGCCATGGCGGCCATCATCGGTCTGGACCCGGACAAGATTGACAGCATCTGCCAGGAAACCGAAAAGTCCTGCGGCGAAGCTGTACAGGCTGTAAACTTTAACTGTCCCGGCCAGGTGGTTATCGCCGGTGCTACCGCAGCCGTAAACAAGGCGGTAGAAGCTTTGAAGGCAGCCGGCGCCAAACGCGCCATCCTGTTGAATGTCAGTGCTCCTTTCCACAGCACCCTGATGACCCCGGCGGCCAAACGTCTGGCCGAGGTGCTGGACAAGGTAACGTTCCACGATGCGGCCTTCCCGGTCGTAGCCAACGTGGATGCTCAGCCGGAAACCAAGGCGGATGTGATCAAGGCTAACCTGGTGAAACAGGCGGACCATCCGGTACGCTGGGAAAAGAGCGTACATACCATGCTGGATGCCGGTATCGATACTTTCGTAGAAGTTGGACCCGGCAGGGTTCTCTCCGGTTTTACCAAGAAGATTGACCGCAGCAAGACGTCCTTAAACGTAGAAAACGTCGAGAGTCTGGAAAAAACTCTTGCTTATTTCAAGGAGGTTCGTTAAAATGCAGTTGGAAGGTAAAGTAGCGTTAGTAACCGGTGGTTCCCGCGGTATCGGCCGTGCCATCGCCCTGCTTTTGGCCGGGAGAGGCGCCGATGTGGCCATCAATTTTGCCGGCAATGAAGCCGCAGCCCAGGCTACGGTGGACGAGATCAAGGCCCTGGGCCGTAAGGCTATCATGATTAAAGCGGATGTGGCTGATAATGCAGCCTGCACCGCCATGGTAGATCAGGTAGTCCGGGAATTTGGCAAGATTGATATCCTGGTCAACAATGCCGGTATCACCCGGGACGGTCTCCTGATGCGCATGAAGGAAGCGGATTGGGATGCTGTGCTCAATACCAACCTGAAGAGTGTGTACAACTGCTCCAAGGCAGCCATCAAATATATGATGAAGGCACGTGCCGGCCGTATCGTCAGCATCAGTTCCGTGGTAGGTCTGATGGGCAATGCGGGCCAGGCCAATTACGCAGCCGCTAAAGCCGGTATCATCGGCTTTACCATGGCGCTTGCCAAAGAGGTGGCCAGCCGCGGCATCACGGTTAACTCCGTGGCCCCCGGTTTTGTGAACACCGACATGACCAAGGTTTTACCGGAAAAGGTCGTGGAGAGTCTTAAAGCAGCTATCCCTCTCGCTAAACTTGGCGAACCTGAGGATATTGCGAAAGCGGTAGCATTCCTAGTATCGGATGATGCCGCCTATATAACCGGCCAGACTTTACATGTGGACGGCGGTATGGTAATGTAGTAGAGGAAGGAAATTTACCTTGGAAGGAGGTGAATCGTAATGAGCACTTTCGAAAAAGTAAGAGATATTACTGTTGAACAGTTGAGCGTTGATGCAGATGAAGTGAAGATGGAATCTGCCTTTATCGATGACCTGGGCGCTGATTCCCTGGACATTGTTGAGCTGATCATGGCTTTCGAAGAAGAATTTGGTGTTGAAATTCCCGATGAGAAGGCTGAAAAGATCCGCACTGTTGCCGACGCAGTTAAAATGTTGGATGAAGAAAAGGCAAAATAAATTTTTAGCAGCCGGGGAGGCCGCTCTGGCTTCCCCGTTTAGCTGCATATTCCTGAAATGGGGGATATTTGTTGAAATTTCCAGTGCTTAGAATAGGAAAACTAACGCCGCAGATCCCGATTATCCAGGGAGGCATGGCGATTAGATTATCAACGGCACGTCTGGCAGCCGCGGTTGCCAATGAAGGTGGCATTGGGCTTATTGCCGCTTCCGGTATGGAAGAGTGGGAATTGAGGAGCGAGATTAGGCTCGCCCGCAAGCTGACTAATGGCAAGGGCATCATCGGCATTAACTGCATGGTGGCGGCCCGGGCTTTTAAACACCTGATCACGACCGCTGCACAAGAGAAAATAGACTTAATCGTGGCCGGCGCCGGTTTTTCAAGAGATATCTTTGCCGTAGGCAGGGAATATGGTGTGGAAGTAGTGCCCATCGTTTCTTCCGTGAAACTGGCGAAGATCTCCGAAAAACTGGGAGCTTCCGCCATCGTCGTGGAAGGCACGGAGGCCGGGGGACATTTGGGGACGCAGCAGTCCATTAAGGAACTGGTCCCGGAGATCGTGGCGGCCGTGCATATACCTGTGATTGCAGCAGGCGGTGCGGTGTGCGGCGCAGATGTAGCCGAGCTTTTAAAGCTGGGCGCCAGCGGTGTGCAGATGGGCAGCCGTTTTGCCGCCAGCGAAGAGTCTAACGGCGCACCGTCATTGAAAGAATTTTATTTGAAGATGACCAAGGAAGATGTGGTACAGATAGACAGCCCTGTAGGTTATAAGGGCCGGGCTATCCTCAATCCGTTTGCCAAGTTGTCGCTGGAAGGTAAAGCACCCAAGCCGGTGACCTGTGATGCCTGCTTAAAACATTGTAAGCAGAACTTCTGCATCATCAGGGCGCTGACCCGTGCACAACAGGGCGATGTGGATACGGGACTGGTCTTCACTGGTGCGAATATGTGGAAGATTAAAGAGATTCTGCCGGTCAAGGAAATATTCCGTAGGATCAAAGAAGAAGTTGCAGCCGTAGCAGACTAAGAATTTATGAGGTGATAATTTTGAAGAGAAGAGTCGTAGTAACAGGTTTAGGCGCTGTAACTCCTATCGGTAATGATGTGGAGACATTCTGGAATAACCTGATTGCCGGCAAGTCCGGTATCGGCCATATTACCCAGTTTGATACCAGCGATTCTAAGGTCACCATCGCCGGTGAAGTTAAAGATTTTGATTACACCCAGTATATCGACAAAAAAGAAGGCCGCCGCATGGACCGGGTGGATCAGTTTGCCGTCACCGTGGCTAAACAGGCCGTGGCTGACGCTAAGCTGGATTTAAAGACCATTGAGCCGACCCGTTGCGGCGTGTGCGTGGGTACCGGTATCGGTGGTATCCATACTTTCCTGGATCAGGCGAAGGTATATTTTGAGAAAGGCGCCAGCCGGATCAGTCCTTTCTTTATCCCTATGGATATTCCCAACATGCCGGCAGGCCAGATCGGTATTGCTTTAGGCTTTAAGGGCCCCAACACGGCGGTAGTTACCGCTTGTGCTACGGGTACTAACTGCATTGGCGACGCTATGCGCACCATCCAGTACGGTGATGCGGACGTGATGATCGCCGGTGGCACCGAAGCAGCTATTTCGCCTATCGCCATCGCCGGTTTTGCCAACATGAAGGCGCTGAGCACCAATAATGAGCACCCGGAAAAGGCCAGCTGCCCCTTTGATAAGAAACGTAGCGGTTTCGTCATGGGCGAAGGCGCCGGCGTGGTGCTGCTGGAAGAATTAGAGCATGCTAAGAAACGCGGCGCGCATATTTACGCAGAAATCGTCGGCTACGGCCTGAACTGTGATGCTTACCATGTGACTGCTCCCGATCCCAGCGGCGATATGACGGTAGCGTGTATCCTGGATGCGATTAAGGATGCAGGCATGGTGCCGGAAGACATTAACTATATTAATGCCCATGGTACGTCTACCCACCGCAACGATTTGAACGAGAGCCTGGCCCTGAAGAGAATTTACGGCGAGAAGGCTAAGAATGTACCGATGAGTTCCATCAAGTCCATGACCGGCCACCTGCTGGGTGCCGCCGGCGGCGTGGAAGCCGTGGCTACGGTGTTAACCATCGTCAACGGTATCATGCCTCCTACCATCAACTATGAAGACGTGGATGCCGAAGAAGGCATGGACCTGGATTATGTGCCGAACACGGCCCGCAAGGCTGACGTGAAGGTCGCTATGTCCAATAACTTTGGCTTTGGCGGTCATAATGCCAGCATCGTCTTCAAAAAGTACGCAGAATAAGCCGGGGGCTTGATGATGTCAGAGCATAATGATGATAGTTTCCTGGCAGAAACCAGGTTTGTAACTCTTAGTGCCCAGCGCCGGGAACAGCTGGAGCAGTTCTGCCAGCGTCTGGGTATCCATATGGATCACCTGGAGCTGCTGGACCGGGGTTTGACGCACACATCTTTTGCCCATGAGACGCCCAAGGTGCCCCACAATTCTCATAACGAACGTCTGGAATTCCTGGGCGATTCGGTGTTGAGCCTGGTGGTCAGTACGTATTTATTTAAAAAGTATCGTAAGTTTGACGAGGGGCGCATGACCAAGCTGCGGGCGCAGTTAGTCTGTGAGTCTTCCCTGTACAAATGCGCGGTGGAACTTGGTTTTGGCGAGGTCCTGAACCTGGGTCACGGCGAAGAATGTACCGGCGGACGGGAACGTCCTTCCATCCTGGCCGATGCTTTTGAGGCCGTGCTGGGTGCGTATTACCTGGATCAGGGTTTTGAAGCGGCCCAGACTTATCTGCTCCGTTTCATGCAGCAGGAGATTGATTCCGTGTGCGAAGGTCAGTTCTTGTGGGGCGACTACAAGAGCCGTTTCCAGGAACTGGTACAAGGCAAGACGGATCTGGCCAACATCCGTTATGAGACTATCGGGTACAAGGGTCCGGAACATGACCGGATCTTTAAGGCCGGCGTCTTTTTGGATGACCAGCAGTTAGGTACCGGCGAAGGCCGGACCAAAAAAGAAGCAGAACAGCAGGCAGCCAAGGAAGCTATTGACTTTCTGAAGGCTGCCGCACCTAATACATAATGGCGATTTTACCTATCTTCGTGCCCCAGGCGGCTTGTCCCCATCAATGTGTCTTCTGTAACCAGAGGACCATCAGCGGGGAAAAGCGTACCGGCCTGGCGGGCGTCTTAAGACAGATTCATACCTGGTTGCCTCGTTTGCACCGTACGGCGGCGAACGAGGCTGCTTTTTACGGCGGCAGTTTTACCGGCCTGCCCTTAGGGGAGCAGGCCCGGTATCTGGCACCGGTAGAAGCACTGCTTAAGGCGCGGGTGATAGGGAAGATCAGACTCTCCACGCGTCCCGATTATATCGACGAGACGCGTCTTTTATTTTTACGGCAGCACCAGGTGACCCTGGTGGAGCTGGGCGCCCAGTCCCTGGATGACCGGGTGCTGCAGCTGGCCGGACGGGGCCATACGGCGGCGCAGGTGACCCGGGCGGTACAGCTCTTGCGGCAGTACCATTTTCAGGTAGGCCTGCAGTTTATGGTGGGCCTGCCGGGGCAGGACTGGAACTCGCTCAGGGCTACGGCCGCCCGGGCGGTGCAGCTGCATCCGGATATCGCCCGCATTTATCCGCTGCTGGTGATTAAGGACACGCCGCTGGCCAAAATGTATGCTCAGGGCCGGTATCAGCCTTTAAGTTTAGAGGTCGCGGTAGCCCAGGCGGCGTTTTTATACGAGCAGCTGACAGGGGCCGGCATCAAGGTGATCCGGGTGGGCCTGCAGCCGGATGCGGAACTGTGCCAGCCGGGCAATATCCTGGCCGGGCCGTTTCATCCCAGCATGGGGGAGCTGGTGCAGGGTTATCTGCGGCAGCAGCAGGTGGCCGCTATCTTGCGGCGGCAAAAATATGTCCCCGCAGACCAGGTGCTCCTCCGTTTTCCCAAACGGCTGGAATCCCAGATGCGGGGACAGCATAATGTCAATGTTAAGTTGTGGCGGGAACTGGTGGCACCAGCGACACTGATCCTGGAACGTTTTTAATCCCAGGTCATGCCTTCGCCTGGTTTTACGATGCAGACTTTGCTCTGCGTGTGGGCTTCCACATCCTTTTTAAAAGCTTCCGGGTCCTGGGCAATCACGGGCCAGGTGTTATAGTGGATGGGAATGACCACCTTGGCGCCCAGCATGCCGGCTGCTAAAGCCGCATCTTTGGGGTCCATGGTGAAGTTGCCGCCGATGGGCAGCAGCGCGTAGTCAAACGGGTCCAGCTTCGGCAGCAGCGCCATATCCCCGAACAGGGAAGTGTCGCCGGCAAAGTAGAATTTAGTACCGTGGAAATCGATGATAAAGCCGCAGGCATGACCACCGGCAATGCCGCTGCCGTGGAAAGCAGGGGTGACGCGCACTTTGCCGAAAGGAAAAGTGTAGGTGCCGCCGATATGCATGGCGTGAGCCTTGCAGTTATAGCTGCTGGCCTCGTTGGCAATCTCCGCCGTGGTGATGATGAGGGCGCCGGTACGTTTGGCTAACTCATAGGCGCAGCCCAGATGGTCGCCGTGGGCGTGGGTGATGAAGATATAATTTACCTTTAAGTCCTGCAGGCGGACGCCTTGAGGATTGCCGTCCAGGAAGGGATCGCAGATCAGCGTTTCCCCGTTCTTGGTAACGGTAAAGCAGGCATGATGGATATACTTGAATTCAGCAGACATGGTCATTCCTCCTTTTAGCATCAGTGCTACTAAGCGTCAAATTACAATGCAACTTGCTTAAAACTATTATACCATAAGTAGCTTCCTGCAGAAAGTTTTGCATAAATACTCCTGATAGAGTAAAATCAGAGGATAAGGAGTGTACATGATGATAAATTACCGCAAATTGATGTTAGCCTTGCTGGTGGGTGCCAGCGTTTTGGCTACGGCGACCCCGGTTTTGGCACGGAGCAACGGAGCCAGCGTCCTCACCCCGGAAGAGCAGGCCTTTACCCGCAGCCGTCAGAGTGGCGTCAAGTATGTGGCTGTGGAACAGACGGCGCCGGCCCAGGAGGTAGAAAGCCTGGAAAGTAAGGCTGCCGCCAAGGCCGCTAAGCATCACAAACATAAAAAACAACAGCAGGAAGCACAGCTGGAACCGGAGTATAATACCCCGGCGGCACCGGAAAAAACCAGTTCCCGGAAACGGAAAAAGTCTGCCGAGCGTGGCAGTGTCCTTTCCCCGGAGGAACAGGAATTTACCAGGGAGCGCCAGGCCGGTTTAACCAAGGCCGTGGAGCAGCCGGAACCGGTACGTCAGGCACCGGCGGTAAGCCAGCCCTCTGCAGCAGCGCAAAGCCCCTGGGCTCAGGCGGCTGCTACCAGGACTAAGTCCGGCCGGAAGCCGGCAGCTCCGCTTTCCTGGGAAGAGCAGGCCGACCGGGAAGTGGCGGCGGATAAACGGGCCAAAAGGATCCAGGGACCCCAGGTGGTTCCGGAAACGCCCGCAGGCTATAAACCTCAGTTCCTGCTGCCCGGTAATTATCAGGAAGTAACTATTTTTGGACCGGCGCTGGCTACGGAAGCTCAAGCTGTGGGATTACTCAAGATTATTAATCCCCAGCCCAAGCTGACCTGTACCCCGGCGGAAATCGTACATTACTACTGGCAGGAAGCCGGCCGGGAAGGTATCCGTCCCGACGTGGCTTTTGCCCAGGCCATCCTGGAAAGTGGTTCCTTCCGCTTCGGCGGCGATGTGCTGCCCAGCCAGAATAATTTCTGCGGTCTGGGAACCGTGGGCGGCGGCGTCAAAGGCGCTACCTTTAAAACACCGGAATTAGGTGCCCGGGCGCATATCCAGCATCTGCTGGCCTATACGTCCAAGCGGCCCCATGGCAAGATTGTCGATCCCCGTTACGAACTGGCCCATAAGGTACGCCTGCGCGACGGTTTGTGCACTACCTGGTATCAGCTGAACGGCAACTGGGCCACCAGCAAATATTATGCGGAAAAGATCCTGACCGTCTGGCAGCGGATGCTGGGCTATAAGGATTTAGGCGGCGTGCCGGTACAGTCCGATGTCCTGGCGTACGGGAGGCTGGGTAAATAATGCTGAACATTGTCCTTTTTCAACCGGAGATTCCGGCTAACACCGGCAATATCGCCAGGTTATGCGCCGTCACCGGCTGCCATCTGCATCTGGTACGGCCCCTGGGTTTTAATACGGATGACAAGACTTTAAAACGCGCCGGTCTGGATTACTGGCACCTGGTGGATATTCATTATTACGACAGCCTGGAAGAAGTGCTGGCCAAATATCAGGACCAGCCGCAGTATTTTTTAACTTCCCATGGTCATAAACGCTACACGGACGTGCACTACAGCGTGGACAGTGTGCTGGTCTTTGGCCGGGAGACGGCGGGACTGCCGGACTGGGTACATCAAAAATATGCGGCGCAGTGTCTGCGTATTCCCATGGTCCGGGAAGCCCGCTGCCTAAACTTAAGCAATTCCGTGGCGGTGGTGGCTTACGAGGCCCTGCGGCAGCAGCCGGATTTTGCCGGCCTCATCGTGGAATAGGCAGCGGTACGGCTGTTATTTATCTGGCAGAGAGTACAC